>DAOUYU010000086.1 GCA_030673995.1 Candidatus Aminicenantota bacterium | reverse complement strand
GTTTTTTCTTGATAGTATAAAATATAATATCACGAAATGATATATTTACATAGAGTATTTACTAAGCTATCTTTTCTACGTTTTGCTGAACTGTGGCTGTATTCTGTCACAAGACCCCTCAAATCACCTAATTTTTGATATCCGAAACTTCACATCCTCTTCATTTTGGGAGATTAATATTATGTAGAATAATGCCATGCCCTCTTCTTCCCTTGGGCAACGCCTTGTTATTATTTTGCCTATTTTAATAAATATTTAGAATAGATATAGTTATGTTGGTTTTTGGTGGGCTGATGAGATGGCGAGGATTTAGGGTATTTGGCTTCTGGTTGAAATAAAATGTAAATATTTAGCAATAGAAAATTATTTACCCCTTCACTTTTCTCGCCATGAATCTGCGTTGGCTTCTAAAGCCGCTTCCTTTTCCAAACAATTTTTACAAATTGTATATCTAATAATACCAGTTGCTCCTGTTTCAAAGTCACCATCTACTTCCTCAAAGGTTTCAGTTTCTGATACCCAAAACATTTCTTCGCAGTGTTCACACTGAACTTCTTCTTCCATATGCCCACAAAAAGCACATTCCGTTTCAGAGAGATTATATGTAAACGCACCGCAAGCTGGGCACTCACATACATCCTCCCCATCCTCTAAAAGTTGATTTTCAATTGCCTTGCTGTGAACTTCCCAAAATTCATAGATTTCAATTAGGGCATTCCATCTTTTATCTCGTTTAAAATCTGCTTCCATGTCAAGGTTCAAGTGAGACTTTGAGAAAAGAAAAATGAATGATAACATACGTCCTACTATAGCTTTTGTCTTTTTTAATTCAATCTCAAATTCATAATGCTCAATCGAGTTTCGAATTTTTCTACAAATTGATAATGTCTTTTTCGAATCGTCTGAAAGAGCTATACCTTCAAGATTAAAAAGTCGCTTTATTGCTTGTTCTGTCCCAACTGTTTGAGCATTAGAGGATGGGTACTTATCAACATTTCTCCAAATGAATGCAGGATGGATTCTGCGTATCCTCTCTTTCAATATAAGTTCTACTACATGAGCAACGTCAAGAATTACTCTTTTTAGGTCACTTGCTGTAAGTTTTTTCTTTTTTGTAAGATGCTCCACAGCATGAGAAAGTGAATCTTTGGCATTCTCAATTAAATCAAATTTATGTTTTTTAATCTTCATTGTTATAACTTATCTATATTAAACCAGAGTTTTGATTCAAAGCAATTTACTTGAGTCGACATCGTAACCACAAGCTTTGAGTTCTTTTGTTAATTCGAGTTTCCAACGTCATGAACTATTATAAGGCCGATATAAAACGCCTTTGTAATCTGAAGGAAACTCAAAATCTTTCTTTCTGATCATTCCTTTTAGAAGGGCAGCGAATTTTTTTTCTTCTTCTTTCTTAGTTCTTTTTTTCTCTGCTTCTCCTCTCTCTTTTCCTTTTCTTTCTGCATCTCCTCCATCCGTATTCGAACTGCCTTGTCAATCGGCTCTATTCCCGTCTCTTCAATCAAGTCAACTTTCCAAGGATAACCAAACTTCTCATGAGTCACTCTGTACTTTTTTCCGATGAAGAAAAAAATTGTGTCGTTAATTGGACCATAATGAATCCGCGCAAAGATTACCATACCGTTTTCGAACTTCAGCACACAGAGACTTTCACTACCTGAAACTACTTGAGCCTGGACAACATCGACAAGAATAGACTCAAACTCAAACCTTGCTTTAAGTTCAAGCACATCAGCCATAGCCATAGAAACAATAAATAGACTAAAAAAAACAAAAACTAACTTTTTCATAAATACCTCCTCGCTGACTATTTCTCTATCATCTTAATCTATACTCCCCAACAAATAAAAAATCAACCCCATACTCCTTATTCCTCCCTCTCCGCCGTCCCTCCGAGTCCTTACCACATGTATACGAGGCCACCCAATCAACCATGACCGCTCGTGCCTGCTCCCTGTGATAATATATCTGACTATGATCTCAGAAAGTATCATTAGTATGACTGATATTAATGACTGCTACAGAGGACGCTCAGGGAGAGTGAACTACATGTCAGACTAAAATAATAATGATTTTGAGGCGAAACTCTACCCGGGCTTGGCTGGAAAGGGGATTGTGAGACTCTTTTCTTTTAGCTAATTTTTAAAAATTGATGCGACTTTGCTTATATCAAATTCTTTAATAGCATCCGAGCTTCGTCTATCTCCCAAAACCTATACAATTAAAATGGGATGGCGATGCCCCAGGTGAGTTTATGAAAACTTTTCTTGTTTCCATCCGGGCTGGTCTTTATATCCTGCCAGATCCCCCCGCCTAGAGATAATTCAAACCAGTTTGAAAGCTTCAAGCGGATAATCAAGTCTGCCAGAAGAGTATCGCCTAAGGAAAGAATTTTCCCGGCTTGGGTTAATATTTGAAAATGGAGCCCCACCTTTTCTTTGAACCATGCTCCGATCCTCAGCCCGTATTCCTGACGATTATGATCACCCGATAGATCGAGATGCAATAACTGCCTTGTATTACCCAGGAGGAAAAAAACGAAGGGTTCAATATAGATAGAATCTTTCTCAAAGGGAATGCCTATACCGATGTAATTTCGATTGACATAGTAACGCTTGGGGGGGATAAGTACGCTCTTGTAATCAGAGTCGTGGTTACTGTCATGGCCTAAAATCAAGACAAGATGCTCGGACAGCACTTGTTTTAGAGAGAAATGCCAGTCGAATTTTGTTCTCCTCTCTCCGTCGTCGTGGGTGACAAGCTGGGCAAGGAAGGATGTGTTTTCCGTAAAAAAAATGATGTTTCGAAATCCGAAATTCCACCTGTCATCTTGACCTCTGAGGTCATTGTAGCCGGGAAAGTTGCAAGGAGATAATCGGAGGGCGAAGTACTCCCCATGGATGTAAATTTTATTTTCTTCACTGAACGGCTTTTTATTAAGGTATGGACGATAGATAAACAGTTCGTATGCATTGATTGTGCGGGTGAAGAAGAGACAAGAAGATACACAAAGGAGAAAAATAATATTAATATGGTTTTTTAAATTCATGGTTCAATCCTTTTACCTGAATAATCCAGGAGGTTCAGCGCATCACTATTTTTTATTTATTTGATACATCCTGTCAAGGCAAGACAGAATAGACGGGGATACTGAGAAAGGTTATAATACAAACAATTTTTTGAAAAGAGGAAGAAATGAGCGATAAATATGATTTAGCCGTCATAGGAGGTGGGCCCGGTGGATATGTGGCTGCCATACGAGCCGCCCAGCTTAAAAAGAAAGTTGTTCTGATCGAGAAGGATAAGATAGGGGGAGTATGCATGAACTGGGGATGTATCCCCACCAAATATCTTTTGCACCAGACGAAGATCTATAAAGAATTCAAAGAAAACAGGAACATTGAAGGCCCTTTAGAAGAGATAAAATACAATTGGAAGAAGGTTCAAGAGGAGAAGGGGAGAGTTGTGGAGAAACTTGTAAAAGGATTAGAGTTTCTCTTGAAAAAGAACGGTGTTGAAATTAAGAAGGGAAAAGGATTTTTAAAGAGTGAAAGGCAGGTCGCTGTTGAAAGGAAAGGTGAAGAAAGAATTCTTGAAGCAGATAGGATCATCTTTGCTACAGGCAGCAGGCCTGCGGGACTTCCTTTTCTTGTTCCCAACGGTAAAGAAGTTGTCACTTCCCGGGAAGCCCTTGAATTCGATGACCCTCCCAGAAAAATGTTGATTATCGGAGCTGGAGCGATCGGACTCGAACTGGGAACGATTTACAACAGGCTTGGATCAGATGTATCCATCCTGGAAATTATGCCTACTATCCTTCCAGGTGCTGATAGAGAGTTGGTTGCCAGCCTGGAAAGGACTCTCAAAGCACAGGGGCTTAATATCCTTACTCAGATGAGGATAGAGACCGGTCAAGTTAAAAGTGGCCTCGTGTGTGTTAAAGGAAAATGTATGAAAACTCAGTCTCCCTTTGAGTTTGAGGCGGACAAGGTTCTTTTAGCAGCAGGAAGAGGACCCGATTCTGAAGTTTTTAAGGGAATGGAATCGAAGTTCTCTTTGAATAAACAGGGCATTGTTTTAGCAAACTCCGGGCTTGAAACCAGCGTCCCCGGAGTTTATGCAATAGGAGATATGATCGGGGGGAAGCTGCTTGCTCATAAAGCAACTCATGAAGGCATCATTGCTGTTGAAAATGCCTCGGGTTTGAGTGTGGAGATGAACTATAATGCTCTTCCCCTGGCTGTTTATACCGAACCTGAATTTTCATCTGTAGGTTTGACGGAAGAGAATGCAAAGGAGAAGGGAATAAAGATTCAGGTCGGTGTATTCTCTCTTCAGGCAAACAGCCGTGCACTGACTATGGGAAGACAGGAAGGAATGGTTAAAGTCATAGCCGGTGAGAAGGATGAGATCATCGGTGCTCACATTCTTGCCCCGAATGCCAGTGAGCTTATTTCCGAGATGACATTGGCCATAACCACCGGATTGAAGATCCAGGATGTCTCTTCTTCGATCCATGTCCATCCGACATTATCTGAGTCTCTTATGGAAGCAGCCATGAAAGTCAAGAATGAAGCAATCCATATGTTGAATGTATAAAAAGAATAAAATTTATTTAAAATGTTTGCAAATTTAAATTGATTTTTATAAAATCTATCCCCTTATTAAACCCATGATTGAGCTTTTTTTAGTTTTTCTAGTCTTCGGAACCCTGGGAATCCTTCTCGTCTCGATGAATAAACTCCTGGGGCCTAAAAGGAGCAATCCCACCAAGGAGACTCCTTTTGAGTGCGGCAGTCCATACCTCCAGGATGAAATAAAACCTTTCCCTGTTAAATACTGTCTCGTTGCCTTTCTTTTCCTCCTCTTTGATATTGAGGTGGTTTTTTTCTTTCCCTGGGCGCTGGTCTTTAAGGAGATAGGGATGACAGGATTGATCATCATGTTTGCTTATATGTTTGTCCTTATAGTGGGATTTATCTACGCCTGGAAAAAGGGAGCCTTTGAGTGGGAGAAGTAAAAACAGAAAAAAAAGGGTTAGGTGGTATGGCAGGCGGCTTTATTACAACATCTCTTAATGCCATGATAGGCTGGGGGCGTAAGTATTCACTCTTTCAATATCCCTTTATTACGGCATGCTGCGGGATGGAATACATGTCCGTTGCCTGTGCCCATTATGACCTGGACCGGTTCGGCATGGGATGGACAAGGTTCTCGCCCCGGCAAGCAGACATGCTGTTGGTTGTCGGCACGATCACTCATAAAGAAGCTCCGGTGTTGAAAACAGTCTATGACCAGATGACCGAGCCGAAATGGGTCGTTGCTTTTGGGGCTTGTGCAGTGAGCGGCGGTATCTATGATAATTATGCCGTCGTCCAGGGAATCGATAACATAATTCCGGTGGATGTTTATATCCCGGGATGTCCGCCTCGCCCTGAGACGGTTCTGGATGCTTTGATAAAATTACAGAAAAAGGTACAAAAAGAAGGACACGAATGGCGATTCAGCAAGAAAAAGTAGTTCAAGACCTCAAAGAAAGGTTTGTCGAAAAGATCAAGGAAGTTTCTGCCCACTTCGGAGATGACACCGTTGTCATCGAGAGAGATTCTCTTCTCGATATCATCAAATTTTTAAAAGCGGAACCCTATGATTTTGCCATGCTTCTTGACCTTACTTGCGTGGATTATATGGGTCAGCCGGATCGTTTTGAAATGGTTTATCATCTCTTCTCTCTTTCCAAGAATCTGCGTTTGCGTATAAAGACTCGTTTGCCGGGGAAAGATCCATCTGTAGAGTCCCTGACGCCTGTATGGAAAAATGCAAACTGGCTGGAGAGAGAGGCGTATGACATGTTCGGTGTTCGCTTCAACGGACATCCCTATTTGAAGCGGCTTTTTATGTATGACGGATTCGAGGGCCATCCCTTGCGCAAAAATTACCCCTTGCGCAGACGTCAGCCAATAATCCGCATGAGAAAACAAGATGACATATAGAGTTCAAAAAGAAGCCCGAAAGAAAGCATGCTTTTAAACATGGGGCCATCCCACCCTGCCATGCATGGTACAACCCGAATCATGCTCGAGCTTGATGGAGAAAAGATCCTCAATGCTGAATTGGAGATGGGATATTTACACCGTGGCTTCGAAAAAACCTGTGAGCATAAAACGTATTTTAATCTGCTTCCTTATACAGACAGGTTGAATTATGTCTCTCCCCTGATAAACAACTGCGGCTATGTTATGACCCTGGAGAAGATGTTAGGGATAGATGTGCCTGAGCGCGCGCAGTATATCCGGGTTTTAATGTGTGAACTTTCAAGAATTTGTGACCATCTCACCGCTCTTGCTGCCATGACCATGGAATGCGGGGCTTTTACAGTATTTCTCTACAATATGAAAGCTCGTGAGTTTATATGGGATGTTATGGAACAGACAACGGGAGCCCGCATGACAACCTCCTATATCCGGATTGGGGGAGTCAGGGCAGACCTTCATCCGAGCTGGAAGGAGACGACGCATACAGCGATTGATGAAACCCGAAAGGTTCTCAAAGATGTCTCGGGACTTCTGAATAAAAATAAGATTTTTATTGACCGCACCAGAGATGTGGCAGTTGTTTCTCCAGAGATGGCCATTAACTATGGCTGGACAGGACCCTGCCTGCGTTCAACAGGCGTCTCTTACGATGTCCGGAAAGCCCATCCCTATTTAGTCTATGATAAATTGAACTTCGAGATTCCACTCGGTGAGAGGGGAGACAACTTTGACAGATATATGGTCCGGATGAAAGAGATGGAACAAAGCCTGCGGATTGTGGAACAGTGTATAGAGAGTATGCCCGAATCCTCGTCTCCCACACAGCTCATGGCTGAAGGCATCGAACCTGCTGATGCCATAAAGGAGTCAAGGTCAAAAAGAACGGAAAAGAGGATTAAGCTTTCTCCAAATCTGGAGGGCTCGGAAAAAGAAAGATACAAGGGCATTATGACAGACAGTAAAGGACAAATCATTCCTCCTAAAGAGGATACATATACCAGTATCGAAGGGCTTATCAGCCACTTTAAATTTTTCATGAAAGACCACGGCATAAGGCCTCCTCAAGGGGAAGTCTATTTTTCAGTGGAAGGTGCAAGCGGAGAGCTGGGTTTTTATATCATCTCCAACGGCACAGACAAACCATACCGTCTTCATCTCAGAGCGCCTTGCTTTCATATTGTTTCCGCTCTGGAAGAGATTCTCCGGGGGCATTATGTTGCCGATGTGATCCCTACCTTTGGGTCGATGAATATGATAGGCGGAGAGTTAGATAGATGAGCCCTGAGTTCTCGGAAAAGACAATAAAGAAGATCAGGGAGATTATTGCCTGCTATCCTCGAAAAGAGGCTGCTATCCTTCCCGTGTTGCATCTCACTCAGAAAGAGTTTGGCTG
>DAOUYU010000129.1 GCA_030673995.1 Candidatus Aminicenantota bacterium | reverse complement strand
GGCGGAGGTGATGTTCAGGGATATGGTGAGTTGGAATTTGGAAACGGCAGGATTGAGAATATTGACCTCAAAATAGAGGGGAAAAATTTGCTTCTCTCTCCCTTAGAAAGGACCAGAGCCTTGACTGATGGCTCTTTGAATTTGATAAAGGATTCTAATCGCTTTGTATTGGAAGGAGATTTGTTAGCTCAAAAGCTTTCCTGGAGGCGTGAAGTTAACGAGAAATTTACTTTTTATTCAAGCCCTTACTATATTTCAGAAAAAGAGCCAGGCTATTTTGATGACCTGACCTTGAACATCAGAATAAAAGCAGATGATGATGCATGGATGGAGAATTCTTTAGGCAGAATTAGAGGAAGGTTTGATTTAAATGTAACCGGAAATGTGTACGCGCCTGTAGTGACGGGTGATATTTCAGCTTTGGAGGGAGATGTTTTTTTTCAGGATAGAAAGTTTAAAATATTAACAGGCCGGTTGAATTTTTTTAATCCCTTAAAAACTGAGCCTTATATAAGTTTTAAGGGTGAAACATACGTTAAAGATTTCAGAGTGACTTTTTCCCTCGACGGTCTGATCGACCAGCTCAATCCAGAATTTAGTTCTTCTCCTGCTTTACCTCCGGAGGATGTCTTAGCTCTGCTTGCGCTCGGGGAATCCTTCAGAAGAACATATTCCTATGATAGAAGTACACAGATGAGCACGGCATATTTGCTTTCTTTCCAGCTTTCAGAAGTAGCAAAAAAACGTGCTGAAAGAATTTTTGCCATCGACCGGTTTAGAATCGACCCTTTCATCATGGAATCATCGGCAGAGATGACGGCTCGTTTAACCGTCGGGAAAAAAATATCGAGGAACTTTTTCATTCTCTATTCCACTAATCTAGCGACCCAGAGGGAAGATATTACACGGTTAGAATGGGAACTCACAAGAGATGTTTCCATTGTAGGCACCCGTGATGAGAATGGACGGATTAGTATTGATGTCAAAATATATAAGAGATTTTAGCTTACAAAGAAAGCACAAATTTTTCTCTTTGTTTTCTCTGTTGCTTTTTTTATTTTTTTTGCCGCAAAAGTCTGTTTCGCAATCTCAAATATTCTCGCCGCTCGTGGCCAGAATTTTTGTAATGATTGATGGCCAGGAAAGCGGGGCAGAGATTGAAGAACTGATTCCAGTCAAAGAGGGAGAGCCTTTCTCTTTGAAGAAGATAAGCCAGAGCATTAAGCAGATATACAAGACAGGGCTTTTCTCCAACGTTCAGGTTTCAAAGGAAGGCGATCAGGAAATCCTGTTGACTTTTCACCTGACCAGGAGACTTTTTATCCGAAGGATAATTTTTAAGGGGAATACAAAATATTCTTCCAAAAAACTTAAGGATGGCTTGCTTTCCTTGCGTGAAGGGAGCTTCTTTATGGAAAAGAAGCTGAGCAGGGCTGTGGAGGAATTGAAAAAGGCTTTAAATAGAGAAGGCTACTTTAATCCTGGGATTGAATTTTATACGGAGAGAGTTGCAAAAAGCTACTCAGTTGATGTCTTTTTTGAGATTCATTCTGCCAGAAAGTTTATCATCAGGACAATTGCCTTTTCCGGAGAAAAGATCCTCCCTGAGGCTGAGTTGAAAAAAGAAATGAAGAGCAAAGAAGGGAAAGTGTATATTCCCTCGGTCTTCGACGAGGATATCACAAGACTTCAAGAGGTTTATGATTCGATGAATTATCAGAGGGCAGAGATTGAGGTCGAAGAAAAGAGATTTGATGAAAAAAAAGGATGTATCGACCTTACTCTGAAAATCATTCCCCACGAGAAAATTGAGATTATTGTAAATGGAGCTCAAGTTCCTTTGGACCTTCTGAAACCAATCTGGGAGGCAAGAATATTTGAGGAGTGGGGACTGACAGAAGGAGAAGCAAAAATTTTAGGTTACATGAGGAAAAAAGGCTATCTTCAGTGTTCTGTAACGTCTTTTGTCGAAAAAGTTGATGACGAGCTGAGGATTGTTTATGAAGTTATTCCCAGGGAGAAGTATAAGATTCAGGAAATTTCTTTTGAAGGGCTGAAATATTTTACTCCTTCTCAGTTAGAGAAAGAGCTTGGAATCTTGGGAAAGACACCCTTTATTGACAGGATAGATGGGGCAAGACTGTTTGATTTGCCTGAGGAGATAGGATTTCTTTATAAGACCAAAGGATTTCCCAATACAAGAGTTGATTTTACTTTTCCCAGCCTGGGAGGAAAAAGAGTAAAGGCGCTGATCTATATCGAGGAGGGAAACCAGGAAAAAATTGAAAAGATAGATTTCCAGGGAGTCCGTTCCGTAGACCGAAAGACTATCCTTGAACAGATAGGAAGTTTTGAGGAGGGACCTTTCTTCCAGCTCAACGTTCAGAAAGATATAGAAAAACTTGAGAGCTTTTATTTAAACCGGGGCATAAGAGGAACTGAGATTGAAGCCAGGGTTGAAAGAACCGGTGAGGATCTTTTCTCCGTTGTTTTTGCCGTAAGCGAGGGGAAAAAAGTTGAAATAGAAAATATTGTGATTACAGGAAATGTTGTAACGAAAAGGAGCGTTATCATCAGAGAGCTCAGGATAAAAGAGGGAGACTACGCCTTTTACGAGAAAATTAGAGAATCAAAGAGGAGGCTTGAGAATCTTGGCGTTTTCACTCAGGTAAAGATTGAGGAAATTCCTCTCTCTTCCGAAAAGGAAAACCTGGTCATTAATGTCAGGGAAGGTGAGAGAAATTACGCAGCCGTGGGTATAGGATTGGAGACTAAAACTGAGCCTCAAAGCTTTAACATCTGGAATAATGTGATAAGGCCCAGGGGAACAGCTGAATATATCAGGAGTAATGTTTTAGGTTCGGCTGCTCAGCTCAGTCTTATCGGACAGTTCAGTTTAAGAGAAAAAAGAGGAGTTATTTCCTGGGAACAGCCTTATTTTTTCGGGCAACCGATGGAAACCTATTTAAACGCATGGCTGGAAAGGGAGGAGCGGAGGAGCTTTAGCTATGAGCGGCGCGGTATCAGCCTGACGGGCATAAACTCTGTTTCAGAAAACATGATGCTCCTTATGACTTTGAGATGGGTAAGAACTGAACTTTTCAATTTGAAGATCGAAGAATCAGAAGTTGACCGTCAGCACTCTCCTTTTTCTGCGACATCTGTCTCCGGGAGTTTCATCTGGGACCGGAGGGATGATCTTTTTAATCCTGCGGCGGGCTCTTTTTTGAGTTTTGCCTTTGAGTGGGCCTATCCTCTCTTTAAGGTTGAATCGTATTATTTGAAAAGCTTTCTCAAGCATCAGCAATTTATTCCTGTCTTTCCCCGGGTTACATTTAGCTGGACTTCTCGTCTGGGTCTGGGAGAAGGAAAGATTCCTATCCATGAGAGATTTTTTGCTGGAGGCAGTAATTCTTTCCGTGGAGCAGAGTTCGATGAGCTGGGGCCCAAAGATTCCCTCTCAAAGATACCTGTAGGCGGAAAAGCCTTGTTTCTTTTAAACTTTGAGCTGTCATTTCCCTTGCTTTCGGCTGTAAAAGATTTGTCGGGAGCTGTTTTTTATGACAAAGGCTCCGTCTTCACCGGAGTAAAAGATCTTTCCTTGTCCCGACTTCGGGATGCTCTAGGGCTTGGAATCCGTTATCGAACTCCTTTAGGTCCTGTTCGACTTGAGCTCGGCTGGAATTTGAATCCCCGGGAGGAAGAAAATAGGTTTTTGGTTTTTATTACAATCGGAAATGTTTTCTAACTCTTGTTAAGGATGAGATATTTGTTAAGGATGAGATATTTTAAAGATTTTCTCCGAATTCTATGCTGTATGATGGTCCTTTTTCACTTTTCCTTTTTTACTTATTATTCCTTAGCAGAGACGGTTGACCACATTGTGGCTGTGGTCAATGAGAAGGTTATCACATTGACAGACCTGAGGATTGCAGAGACATTCGGCCTGTATGATGAAGAAATAGATAGTGGAACTAAAAATATCCACCGATTGCTTCTGGAAATGATGGTCGATCAAAAATTGGTGGTTCTTTTGGCAGGTGGAGAAGCCGTGGAAAAAGAGGAGGTGGATTCTTTCCAGGATAAGATAATTGAAAAGATGGGTTCCGAGGAACTCGAGAAAAAGCTTGAGGAGTTTGGACTGGATCGGGATGACTTAAGAGAATATATCAGGGATAAGATCATTTATCAGAAGATTATAAAGAGGAGATTTGGTCAGGGAGTTATCGTAAGTTTAGAAGAGATCGAGAACTTTTATAAACGGCGTTATGTCCCTTCTCAGGAGAAGATGGAAGTGGAGCAGAAACCCATGATGGAGATTCTCAAAGAGATTGAATCCACAATAAAACAGGAGAAAGCGAAGTCTAATGTTGAAGATTGGATAAAAAATCTAAAGACACAGGCAGATATTCTGATCTATATAAAGAACTAAGATGCAAAATACGGCTTTTTTGTTTTCCGGCCAGGGCTCACAAGCCGTAGGCATGGGAAAGGATTTCTATGATTTTTCGTCCCTCGCCCGGGAAATTTTCATGAAGGCTGATGAGGCTCTTGGTTTCAAAATTTCTCAGCTTTGTTTCGAAGGGCCCGAGGAAAAGCTTAAGCTGACTCAGAACACTCAACCTGCTCTCCTTGCCGTTAGCTATGTTGCCTATGTCCTTCTGGGAAGAGAACCTCAGATTGCAGCCGGACACAGTCTGGGAGAATATTCGGCTCTGGTGGCAGCAGGTTCTTTAAAATTTGAGGATGCACTTGTCCTTGTCCATAAAAGAGGCAAATATATGCAGGAAGCTGTACCAGTGGAAGAGGGATCCATGGCTGCAATATTGGGTTCCCCTTATAAGGATGTGAAAAGGGCTTTAAAAGATGTAGACAAGGGTGTTGTCGAGATAGCAAACTGGAACAGTCAGGAACAGATCGTGATCGCCGGACATAAGGATGCGGTGGAAGAGGCCATAAGTCTCATTAATCCTCCGCGGTCTGTCATTTTACCCGTGAGCGCTCCTTTTCACTGCAGGCTTATGAAAAGCGCGGAAGAGAAGCTTTCTTCGGACCTGGACCTGGTGGAGTTTAGGGATTTAAAATTTCCGATAGTTACCAATGTTGATGCGGATATAATCCAAGAAGGAGACAAAGCGAGAGATGCGCTAAAGAGGCAGGTCACCCGGTCTGTCCTCTGGTATAAAACCATGGAAGTCTTGAAGAGGGAAAAGATTAATCTATTCGTGGAGCTGGGTCCAGGAAAAGTTCTGTCAGGTCTGGCAAAAAGAATTGGCCGAAGTTGGGAAATATTTCCCACCCTTCTGAATGTA
>DAOUYU010000120.1 GCA_030673995.1 Candidatus Aminicenantota bacterium | reverse complement strand
GCCACTCCTTCCCATCAGTGTGCTCGCTCAGATACATCAGTGACACATTGACAGATGAGTGACCATATCATAAAATCCTGTTCAAATCGATTACGGCGAAAACCTGCTGTAAATGACTGTATTAATTGGAGTTGTAAGGATTTCGAAATTCAACAACCGGACAGCAGTGAGCCTGTCCCCTTTTTTTCCACTGTACCCTTTTTTGTTTCAGGAGAGATTTGATGTCAATTGTAAGAAAATAGAAAAAAGAACACTTTTTACTCATTGACGTTGCCTGTTTTTTTTACTATTACTTTAATGGTGAAAGAAAAGAGGGAGCCTTCTCAGCTTTTAGAGGATTTCTCCTTAGAACCTGTTCCTTTAAGTCAAAGAAAATCCTGGGTAAATCTGGCTGTTGTCTGGATCGGGATTGCTGTTGTCATGTCAGCCATCTTCCGGGGAATGATGATCGGTCTGGGCCTGGGGAAGATCTCAAGTGTGGTTGTATCTTATCTTCTGGGAGAGATCATCCTGATCGCCATGATGGGGCTTGCAGGCTATATAGGGGCCAAAACAGGGTTCTCCACACCTCTCATAGCTAACTTTTCCTTCGGGAGAATAGGAGCCATCCTCATCTCTCTATGCATCGCTCTTTCCCTGATCGGCTGGTTTGGAGTCCAGGCAGCTTTTTTTGCCCGAACCGTCCAGTTTTATTTTGGAACGCATTTCCCCCTGCCAGTTTTCTCCTTTATCTGCGGAGTCCTGATGATGATTCCCGCAATTTTTGGGATTCGAGGCTTAACTGTCCTCAGTTGGGTTGCTTCTCCGTTTATGATCATAATCTTTTTGTGGGGAATAATAAAAATGGGCTTTCATTTTCTGCCCTCTGACACACTGATTTCATTAGCCCTCAATCACCAACCTGATCCCTATCCAATAACCCTAGGCGCTGCTGCCTCTATAGTGGCTGGGGGATTCATTGTTGGGGCAACGACCAGCGCTGATATCTTCCGTTACGCTCGTCCTCGAATGAAGGATATTTTCCTGGCTGCAGCCATCGCCATGGTGGCAAGCGCGTTCCTTCATGTTGTTGGTTCCATCTTAGCTATGAATACCGGAGTCTATCATGAAAGACTCCCTGAACTCATAATCGATAATCAATATCTTGGACTGGGATTCATAGGCTTTCTCGTCCTTCTCTTAGCCCAATGGACCACGAATGACAGCAACATCTATTCATCCGCTTTAGCTTTGAATAACATTTTCCGGACGAAAAGGTGGAAAGTCACTATTGCTGCGGGAATCTTTGCCTCTTTATTTGCTGCTTTGGGAATCTTAGAAAGGCTTGAACTTTTCTTAATCATCTTAACCGTGAGCATCGGTCCAATCGGCGGCATCTTTATCTGTGATTATTACTTCTTAAGAAGATTAAGAAAAAATGATTTTGGAAAAAATGCCTTTTCTAAAATCAACTACAAGGCTTTAGGAGTCTATCTTATTTCCTTTTTAATAGGCTGGATGACCTCCGGACATCCTTTCACGCTTAAAATATTCCCTTTTTCTGTCTTTGCTTTTAATGGAATCATTTCTTCGATCATTCTTTATTATACTGTGATGAAAATTTTTCCTGACAAGGAGTAAAACCATGGCCTTAAAACAGGTAATCGAAGTATACGAATTACTGGAAACTCCGGAAATCGAAAAAAATGAAATAAGAAAATTCTTCATCGAAAGAGGTCTAAACGAAGCGGAAATTGAGATTCGAAAGGTCAGAGAGGAAAAAGGCGAGACGAAATTCGTCAAGATTCAAATCAGAGGAAAAGAAGGCAGATCTAAGGGAGGCACAGCTCCAACTTTAGGCATTATAGGCCGCCTGGGAGGAATAGGAGCCAGGCCTCATAAAATCGGCCTTGTATCCGATGCTGATGGAGCAATCACGGCTCTGTCAGCTGCAGCAAAATTAGCAGAAATGAAGAAAAAAGGAGATGTACTTAAAGGCGATGTGATTGCAGCCACTCATCTCTCGACTCACTCCCCTATTATTCCCCACGAACCCGTTCCCTTTATGGGAGCCCCTGTCTCCATGGAAACAATGAATAAACATGAAGTTGACAAGCAAATGGAAGCCATTCTTTCTATAGATACGACCAAAGGAAACCGCATCATCAACTCTCGAGGATTTGCCATCTCCCCTACAGTCAAAGATGGGTACATATTGAGGGTGAGCGAAGACTTGTTGGACATCATGCAAATTGTAACGGGCAAATTGCCGGTTGTTTTCCCGATAACGACACAGGACATAACTCCTTATGGGAATGATATTTACCATCTGAACAGCATTATGCAGCCTGCCACTGTTACGAATGCTCCAGTGGTTGGAGTCGCAATCACGACCGAAGTTCCTGTTCCAGGATGTGCCACTGGCGCGAATCACTGCGTGGATATTGAAATGGCAGTCAGGTTTGTAATTGAAGTAGCCAAAGCCTGGGGCGAAGAAAAGTGCTCCTTTTATGATGAAAAGGAATACCAAAAACTCTTCTCTCTCTACGGTTCTCTCGAGCACTTAAAGACTGTGGGAAAAAAGAGTTAAATTCAATTTTTTCCTTTTACTAAAGCTATAAAGGAAGTCGTCAAAGGAACATTAGAAATAAAATTATTAAAATTGCTGGGATTCAAAAAACAAATATTAATAGATTTCTTTTGACAAAAGGAGCGTAACATATTACACTTATCGGTGTAATATATTACACCCATTGGCATGATTTCGGGAGTGTGCAATGATTTCTTTAAGGTCAGAATTAACAAAAAAACTATTAAATTATTTCTTTATTAATCCTGAAGAAAGCCTGTATATAAATGAATTGTCAAAAAAACTTAACTTAGATAAAAGAAACCTTGTTAAAAAATTAAAAGAGCTAGAAAAAAATGGAATTTTAAAAAGCCAACCCAGAGGAAATTTAAAATTTTATTCATTAAATCAAAATTACCCTTTGTACGAAGAGTACAAGAAAATAATTCTTAAGACTGTTGGACTCGAGGAAAGATTAATGCACATTACGAAGGAAATAGCAGGTGTTAAGGAAGCTTACATTTATGGTTCTTATGCAAAAAATAAAATGGATGTACATAGTGATATAGATTTGTTAGTTATTGGAAGTCACGAAATGGTCATATTGCAAAAAAAATTAAATACACTTCAAAAAGAAATTGACCGGGAAATAAATTCTGTAAGTATGGACGAACGTGAATTTAAAAAGAGAATCAAAAGCAATGATCCCTTCATCTCGGAAGTCTTAAAAGAAAACCATATTAAAATAGTCTGATGAAATTTGAAGATAGATATTTTCGTAAATTTGAATTCACTAAAGAGCAAATAAAGAAAAATCTAAATAATGCTATAAAAGACTTAACTATTGCGAAAAAAGTTAAGATATTAGAGGTGAAATTTAATTACGCATATACTTCTCTTATTAAAGCCGGTTTGACACTATTAAGCTATTATCAGATGAAAGTAAAGAGTATGCCAAGTCATCATATTAAAATAATAGAGAAACTAGCTCAGATCTTAAAAGATAATGATATTGAAGATATCGGAAATATTATGCGCTCAAAAAGAAATTTAGATTTCTACGCTGGAGGAATTGAAGTCACAGAAAAAGAATGCAGAGAATATATTAACTTTGTAGAAGAGGTATTAACAAAAGTCAAGGAGGCAATTAGTATAAATTGAAATATTTCAAAGAATTGTTACCTTTCATCTCTAAGCTCTTAACTCCTTGAATTTACTGGGATAAGAGTGTTAAATTGGATTCCGCCAAGATAGGGCTTCTCACTATTGGCCAGTCTCCAAGAGAAGACATCATGCCTGAATTAAGTCCTCTTTTTCCTTCTCATATAGAAATTCTGGAAGCAGGATTGTTGGATAATCTAAGCTCTGAGGAAATCAGAAAATTACAGCCTGAAAGAGGAGAAACATCTTTGGTCAGCCGCTTAAGAGAGGGCAGCCAGGTTGAATTGAGCGAAAAGAAAATACGCATCCTTCTGCCCGAGGTCATTGAATCAATGAAAACGAAAATGGATGTAAATGCAGTAGGAATCCTCTGCACTCACGATTTTCCAAAAACAAAATTTTCATTTCCAGTTATCTTTCCCTGTGATTATCTTAATTTTTTAATGAATGAAATACTACATACTAAGAGCCTCGGAGTGGTTGTTCCCTTAGAGAATCAGATTGAAATGGCAAAGAAAAAATGGGAAAAAGATAAAATAGTTGTGGAAGCTAAATCCCCTTATGCTGAGGGAAAAGGCTGGGAGGAAATTTCCCAAAGGTTTGCTCAAGAAAAGATAGATGCAGCCATTCTTGACTGTATTGGATATACGATAAAGGATAAACAGGAAATACAAAATTTAATATCTGCCCCTGTTCTTTTGCCCAGAGTCATTCTTGTTTCGGCTATCCATCAACTTTTTTGAGAATTGGACATTGTCCCAAAGTTACTTGATTCGATGTTATTGCGAGGAGCGTAGCGACGTGGCAATCTCAAAAAATGGGGATAGGCTCGTTTTTCCGTCAGGAAAAAGTAGCCTGTCCCCTTTTTTCTGTCCCCCTCAATTTATGAGATTGCTACGCTCCCATTCGGGAAACCGCAATGACATGAGTGGAATCCTGTCTGTATAGAGGGATTGGAAAGGGGTGTTATAGAGGGATTGGAAAGGGGCGTTCCGCGTATTAAGAGACTTTGTATTAAGAAGTTTTCTGGATGATGACAAGGGTCATATCGTCCATTGTCTCTGCACCGGAAGTGAAAGAGCTAAGCTCCTCACTTATTTTTTTCAGAAGTTTCGGAGCCGCCAATTTAGAATGCTTTTGTAAGAGGCTTGTAAGTCTTTCTTCAGTGAATTCTTCTTCTTTTTTATTTCGACTTTCGGTGATTCCGTCTGTGAAAAGAAGAGCCATATCTCCGGCTTTCAAAGTGATTTTTTGCGCTTCATAAGTAGTAGAAGGAAACATACCCAGACAAAGGCCGCAACTTTCTAAACGATGAATCTTCCCTTTCTTATCCAGAACAAGGGGAGGATTATGTCCGGCATTGATATATATTAATTCACCTCTTTTTTTGTTTAGCTCACAAAAGAAAAAAGTAATGAAGCTATTCGAGGCAGAACTGCGGTGGACAAAATTATTCAGTTTGGCAGCCATTGCCTCTATTTTATATTGAGAATCAACCTCCGAATGAAGAGCCGCCCTTAGAGAAGCCATTAAGAGTGAAGCGCCGACACCTTTACCCGAAACATCAGCTATGACAATACCCAGACGATCGGGATCAATTTCAATAAAATCAAAATAGTCCCCTCCCACTTGATAACAGGGGACATTTGAGCCGGTGATTAGAAAATTCTCGCAGTCAGGATTTTCTTTGGGAAGAAAATCCTCTTGAATTTTGGCAGCCAGTGCAAGTTCCTTTTCCATTTTTTCTTTCTCGATGGCCTGATCAATAAGCTTAGCATTTTCGATCTTGACCGCAGCCAGATTAGATAAAAGTGTCAGGAGCTTTAGATCTTCATCTGTGAATTGTTCAAGAAGAGATATCCGGTCTGA
>DAOUYU010000062.1 GCA_030673995.1 Candidatus Aminicenantota bacterium | reverse complement strand
TAACTTACCATTAATCTCAGTTTTATGTTTGATAAGCTTATCAATTTTTTTCTCTTTTGGATTAAGCCAAGAGACATCAAAATCTGAAAAGGAGAAAAAAGATCCTCTGAGCAAGTGGTCAAAGCAGTGGCTGGAAGAAGTTGTTCCCTACATAATCACAGGTGCAGAAAAGGATATGTTCATCAATCTGCCTACGGAATTGGAGAGGGGGAAATTTATAGAAAATTTCTGGAAGAAAAGAGATCCAAATCCGGAAACAGCGAAGAATGAGTTCAAGCTTGAGTATTATAAAAGGATAGCTCTAGCCAATAAATTTTATGGAGCATCAGGTATTGAGGGCTGGCGGACCGAGAGAGGCAAAATTTATATCCTTCTTGGACCACCCAATGATATCCAGCGAGATTTTAGAACGTCTTTCACATCATCTCTAACATTTCACGGGCCGAAGGAAATTTGGAGTTACTGGAATCTGCCTAATCCAAGCCTTCCATATAATATGGAATTTGTTTTTGTGGACAGGTTCGGAACAGGTAATTACGTCTTAGAGAGGAGCTTAAGTCTCGGACAAGATAATATAGCTTTTGACATGAATTCCCTCAGTTACCATTTTGATTATATGGAATATATGACTGAAGCCATGAAAAATCCTTTTGAAAACGTAGACAAGCTCAAAGGAATAGTCAAAACCCAGGTCACCTACAGTCAGATTCCTTATGAGTATGATTTATTTTATCTTAAAGGCCCTGAGAAGAGAACCTTTGTGCCCTTAGTTTTCGAAATACCCTACTCGGCTCTTCCTCAAAAAGTTATAGAAGATGAATATTATTTTTCTCTGACCTTACTGGTCAATGTCAGCAACAATCTTGGCCAAATTATCTTTGAGAAGAGCAAGGATATAAATTTTAAGCATACTTTAACCGAGATGAATTCCTTGAAAGACAAGACATTTAGGCTTCAGACTTCTTTCTATCTCGAGCCAGATGCCCATAAAATTCACTTAGTTGTTCTGGACAATTTCAGCGGAAAGGTCGGCACCACTCATCAAGAAATTTCATTTCCCAAGTTCGACACAAGTGAGATGAGCTTGAGTGATATTATCCTTTCTTCCAAGACAGATGAAGATGAGGAGAGGAAGACAGTGAGGAGAGAAGGTGGTTTAGTAGAGGATAAAATATTTTCGGAAATAAGTAAGGTTTTTCAATCTGGTCAGGAATTGAACACATTTTTTGAGGTATACAATCTCTCTCTGAATCCGGTAACTGGATTAAATGACTTTGATGTGGAATACCTGTTTTTACACAACGGGAAATTACTGGGCCAAGTTCTATCCCCCAAGTCAAGGCCGACGGCTGAAAAGGACAGCCTCGTTCAGACCACTCTCAGGCTGAAGAACTTCAAACCGGGAGAATACATCTTACAGGCAAAAGTCACTGATTTAAATTCAGGAAAATCATTAACAAAAGAAATTCAATTTATGGTGAGCCGATAAATAAGAAAATAAACTGTGAGGAGGCAGACATGAAAACAAGGGGATCAATCCATAAAGCTATTTTAATTTCCGCGCTGCTCTTTCTATTGGTGTCTATCCCTAATTTTAACGTTGGGCAACAAAGTCTCTTAAGGGGTGTTGTGTGTGATCCGGAAGGTGCCCCTTTAAAAAATGCAAAGATTACATTTCATGACCCCAGCAGAGGGACCACGTTTACATTCAAATCCGACAAGGAGGGTAAGTTTATAAAAATTGGGATACCGCCATCTCTTTATTTAGTAAGAGTTGAACTAGATGCGTATTTTCCTTTTAAAACACGGTTTAGAGTTAGACTTGGAATGGAGGAAAGCCTAAAGATAATGCTCAAAAAGATTCCCCCCAAGATCGATGAAGACAAAGATCTTGCTGAAGGAACAGATTTTTTTAAGCAAGGAAAATACCAGGAAGCCATTGAGTCCTTTGAAAAAGTTACTTATAGATTCCCTGAGAATTTTCAGGCCTTTTATAATCTTGGCCTAAGCCATCTCAGGAGTGGAGATATAGATGAGGCAATTATTTCCATAGAGAAAGCTATAGAATTGAAGCCAGATTTAGTCGAGGCCTATTTTGTGCTGGGAGAATGTTATTTTAACAAAGAGGACATCGATAAAGCTATGGCAGCTTTTTCAAAAGCAAGCGAATTGCAGCCTGATAATGCGAAAGCTTATTACAACCTTGGGGTTATTTACTATAAATATAACAAGACGGAAGAAGCCTTCAGGTCCTTTGAGAAATCCATCGAATTAAATCCAGAGTTTTCTTCTGTTTATTATCAGGCAGGACTGACAAGTATAAAAATGGGAAATTTCAAAAAGGCAATACAATTTTTTGAACAATTCTTAAGATTAGAACCAGATGCATCTGAAGCTAACCAGGTGAAGGCGATGATTGCAGAACTTAAGAAAAAATAAAAAAACCGAAAAATTGGTGCCTTGTTTCTTTCGTTCCACTCACGACAGTTGGACTGCTAAAGCATTCAGGGATTTTCAATTACATTTGATGGCTGAAGGATCATCTTCTACTCAACGCTAGTGTACAATCTTATTTTAAGGTGAAAAATTTTTTTTCAAAGAGGAGGAAATAATTATGAGGAAAACAAAAAGTTTTCTGACAGCTATTTTATGGATACTTCTGGTTATTCCGGGCTTTTCTGCTCAAGGAGAAAAAGCCGCACCTCAAAAGCTCAAGACAATCGAAATAGAAGACATACTTGCCTGGAAGAGTATCAGGTCTACGGCCCTATCAAATGACGGGAAGTGGTTTACCTATAGGCTTTCCCCGGGCAAAGGAGAAAGTGAAGTCATCACCAGGAAGACAAAGGGAGAAAAGGAATTCAAGTTCCCTGGAGGCCAAGCTCCTCGACCACAGAGAAGGCGTCCCGGCGTAGCTCCTCGTGCAGGGGATATCTCTTTCTCTGAGGATTCCAGATGGGTGGCCTTTACGATTTACCCTACAGAGAAGGAAGCAGAGGTAGCAAAAAGACAAAGGAAAAGGGCTTACAACAAGGTGGGGTTGGTGAATCTTTCTTCTGGTGAAAAGATTGAGTTTGAGAAGGTCAGAAAGCATGAGTTTTCCGGAGAGGCCTCATCCTGGATAGTCCTGCAAAAATATCCTCCCGAAGTCCAAGCAGGAGAGCAGAGAAGAGCTGCCCCTCCCTCAGGAACTGCAGGTGCTGGCCCCAGAGAGGAAAGAGCAAATGGCACGGACTTGATTCTCCATGAACTGGCTTCTTCTAATGAGCTAAGCCTAGGAAATGTGTCTGAGTTTTCCTTTGATAAGAAAGGCCGGTTAATGGCCTGGATCGTTGACGCTCAGGATAAGAGCGGAAACGGAGTGCAGCTTCGGAACATGAGCACCGGAGTTGTTATGCCACTTGACAGCGATAAAGCCATTTACAGAAGGCTGAGTTGGAGAGAGAAAGGAGATGCGCTTGCTGTTTTGAAGGGGAAAGAGGATAAGAATTTTGAAGACAAGCTCTACAGTGTGATAGGCTTCACGAATTTTTCCTCAAAATCCCCACAAAAAACAGTCTATGATCCGAGTGAGGATAAAGATTTTCCAGCGGGAATGACGATAAGTCCGAACAGGAGCCCTGAATGGACTGAGGATTTAGGAGGGATTCTCTTCGGCATCCATGAAGTTAAGAAGAAAGAAGGACCTCCCCCCAGGGAAATGAGAAGGGAGGCTGAGGAGGAAATGGCTGATTTGGATATCTGGCATTGGATGGATAAAAGATCACAGCCTATGCAGCAGGTACAGGAAGCAAGGGACAAGAATTTCAGCTATCTTTCGATTTACCGCGTAAAAGAGACTAGATTCATCAGGCTTGCTGATGAAGGATTGAAACAGGTGGAACCTGCTGCAAAACACCGCTGGGCTATAGGTCGTGATAACAGTGAATATGAATTGATGGGGAATCTTGATGGACGGTTATACCAGGATATATATATTGTTGATCTGAGAACAGGAGCCCGTAGCCTGGCTCTTAAGAAAAGCCGCTGGTACAATGGCACCTCTCTGGATGGGAGCCACTTTCTCTATTATGATGATGGGCACTATTACACATATGAGATGGCAACAGGCAAAAAATACAACATCAGCAAGGATGTTCCTACCTCTTTTCTCAGTGAAGAAAGAAAAGAGATAATGAGGGAGAAATCACCTATTCGGCCCATAGGATGGGTAAAAGATGGAGTATCAGTACTTCTCTCTGATAACTGGGATGTGTGGAATGTTCCTGTTCATGGCGGTACGGGAGTGAATCTCACTGTAAATGGAAAAAAAGAGGGGATTCGCTATCAGAACCGCATCAGATTGGATGCCGAAGAGAATGGAATTGACCTTTCTGGCTCGGTTTATTTTACAGCCTATGGAGAGTGGACAAAAAAAGCCGGAATAGCCAGAGTGGATAGAGGGAAGCCAGGAGCCAAGATGCTTCTCTGGGATGATGCTTCCTTCTCAAGCGTTTCGAAAGCCAAAGCCGCTGATGTCTTTCTCTATACGAAACAAACATACAAAGACTATCCTGACTACTACGTAACAGACCATTCTCTTCAGAAGGGACGTAGAATAACAGAAACAAATCCTCAGCAGAAGGAGTATCTGTGGTCAAGCGGATCAATGCTCATAGATTACAAAAATGTTAGTGGGGAAAAGCTTCAAGGAGCGCTTTTCCTGCCTGCAAAATATGAAAAAGGGAAAAGTTATCCTACAGTTGTCCTGATCTACAGGAGATTTTCCCAAAGGCTTAATAACTATTTTGCCCCGTCAGCTAACGGCTTTAATAAATCTGTATACACCAGCGCGGGATATGCGGTATTGATGCCGGATAGTGTCTATAGATTAGGCGAACCAGGTATGTCCGCGTTAGAATGTGTGGTTCCCGCTGTTGAGGCAGCTATTGCTACTGGAGTTGTAGACAAAAACAATGTTGCGATTCATGGTGGTTCTTTCGGCGGCTATCAGAGTTGTTTTCTGATTACCCAAACTGATATTTTTAAATGTGCCATGGTTCGAGCACCGTTTACCAATATGGTCAGTATGTACAGCGAGATATACTGGCGCACGGGCAATGTAAATTCAGCCATTTTTGAAAGTCGCTCGGGACTCGCCAAAGGCGGCTATTGGGATCACCTCGATGATTTCATCCGGAATTCCCCCGTTTATCATGCCAAAAACGTGAAAACACCACTTCTCATGATGATGAACGACAAAGATGGAGCTGTGGAATGGAACCAGGGAATCGAGTATTTCAATACTCTAAAACGCCTCAGGAAGCCGGTTGTTATGCTCAATTACAAAGGGGAAGGCCATGGGCTGCAAAAGTCTCCCAATCAAATAGACTACACCCTACGAATGCGGGAATTTTTCGACCACCATCTTAAAGGAAAACCCGCTCCCAAATGGCTTCAAAAAGGAATCTCCCATCTCAAGACTAAAGAACACATCAGAGAACATGACAAGAAAGCAAGACAAACGAAAAGATAAGATAAACAAGATAAAAATAAGCAATAAATATTAGTCGTGGGTTGGTGCGATCCGCCAACTGCTTCTTAATTTAAAGCTGATGCCGTTGTATAGTATCCTCCTTTAAGAGAATCGTATATAAGCTTTATTTTGCCTTTTCCTTTTATGAGTAAGCAATAATCGACTCTTCCGAAACTAGGAACTCCAGATTTTATCCAGAAGGAATTTTTGTATGTTTTTATTTTTTGAGTAATTCTGCGGAAGCGGTCTGTCAGGCGGCCTGCAGCAAGAAGTTTCACATTTTCTCCTTCTATCTTGAGGCGATCAGATCGATGAAGTTTTTTCTGAATGGCAATGTCAGAGATTGTGGGAGTGACACGCGTGTTTTCAATCGTGATATCAATCTGATAGATGTTTTTTTCCAGTTTTTTGACCTCGACTTTATCAAAGACTAAACGAGGGAGCTGATCCGCATGAAAAAAACAAAAGGCAGCGTTACGGTGACATGTCTCTGCCAGTTTGAATAAAGGAGACACCCGGCTCCCAAATCTTTTTACTCCTCCGATTTCAATATCTCCGTAGAGGGGATGTTTATAGGGTTTCCACTCTGTGTACTGTTCGCCCATGAGCACCAGGTCGTGATAGTCCATTTCATTAAGCATGCGTGAAAGGGAGCGCCATTTCATTTCTTCATCTTCTTGTCCTTCACTCCTCCTCTGCCTTGGAGTTACAGGGATATCCAATTCATTACTGAAGGTGTAAGCGCCGAGAACATAGTAAAAGAAATCAATCATACTGCCATAGGATCCAGTTCCCATGTCTTTTTGGATAATCAAGTAGCTGTAGCCGGGAAGAATTTTTTCTCCTTTTTTGGCTATAAAGTCGTAAATACGTAAGTCAGCCATGGAGTAGGGCCCTAAATTAGGTGATGCAGGACCTCTGAGAATCATGCCTCCAGTGTTGTGAAAGGCTTGGGCTCCCATGATATTCGGATTAGCTTGAGTAAAATCGAGCGTTGCTTTGGTTTCTGGGAAGCAAAACGGATAATCGCTCGCGCCACGTTGGATATAGGCAGGTTGCCAATAGAACCCATAGTTGCGGTTCATATCATACCCGCCAAGAGCGTCTTCATTAATGCGGCCGTCGCCATCGTTATCGATGCCTTCTTGTCCCAATAGAATGTATTTGCCTTTTTCTCCTTGCCCAACACGGATCATTATTCTGGGGTCATCAGGATGAGCTTTGTAATTGCCAGTGGGATCTTTCTTTCGCATCTGTGTAAAGGAACCGTCGCCGTCCAAATCTTCAGGTCCGTCTTCGTCAACAAGTCCATCCTGATCATTATCATAAGGAACAAGTCCGGTGCGGGGAGTGTTCGGATCAGATGGTCCATTGATGAAATAATCGCGGCTATCGGGGTTCATGGTCGGGATTACGTAGAATGCCTTCTCATCCAGCAAGCGAGTGGCCAATTCTGTTTTTCCATAGTTTTTCAGCAGATACCAGATTGCGTATAAGGCGGTTTCTGTTCCCTGGATTTCACTGCCATGGATGTTGCCGTCCATATAGAAGCCCGGTTTGTGTTCTGGCGGTCCAGTCTTAGGATTATTGAGAACAACACCCCATATTTCTCGCCCCTGATAAGAACAGCCAAGAGATTTTACAGTCATAAAATGAGGATAGGTTTTTTCTATAGCTTTTAGTATCTTGGTGAGCTCCGCATGGGTAGAGTAGTGATCAAAAGAAAGATTAATCTCAGCTGCAGAGAGTCCTTTCGGAATCACAAAAGTCAGAATAGAAGCTATCACCACTAAACTCAAAAGAATTTTATTCTTACACATTTTTTTCCTCCGTATTATTGAAGGACGACAGTTGTCGTCACAGAACCAAGTTTTGGAGATTTTGCAGTGATTGTGATTTTAGAACTTTTTTTGCCTCTTATTGTCCATTCCAGTTTTTTGATATCGCCATTTTCATTGATAACGGGGATGGATTCGATTGAACGCCCGGAAAACAGCGATTGATTCTCTGTCATCTTCAGGTGAACTTTAATGGGCCAGGAAGTTCGAGCCCGTCTTCCCTGAGCCGTTGACGTTGGAAACCTACCAATGTTAATGAAGGAAACAGTGACCTGATACAGGCCATCTTCAAGAGCTTTAACCTGGGTATCTTTAATTTTTAGCTCGGGCAGTCTGTTCATCAGACCGATATAGAAATCAGCATGAAAAGAGATAGTTTTTTCAATTTCGGAAGGAGGAGGGATTGTTTTGGTGTAAGGGACAAAACCGCCAATTTCCACATCTCCTAAAGTAGGGTGTTTGTAAGGTGTCCAGGTAACGAAGCCTTTTCCTTTAAGGACTGAATCCGACCATTTAAGGATGTAGATATCTGGATGCTCATCTTCCCTTGCATTTCCTCTTTTGGGCATTCTTTCCCTTATCTCAACATTCTTAGCTGGAATGTCACGCTTGATTTCCCTGGCAGGTCTTTTTTGAGATTCAGGTATTGCCCATAGGTCCGAAGAAAAAACATGAACGCCATACTGGTAATAACAGTAAGCGACAAAAGATCCTTTTCCCACACCTTTTGCCCTATTCTCGGGATAATTGAGCTTAGCTTTTTCTAGCGCATTTTTGTAATCCCTCTGTACAGTTTTCATATAAGGCATATCCTGCTTATCAATGTTAGTAGCAGGTTCTAACCTGCGCATCTGTCTTAGAGCTCTAGGTCGCTCTACAGGAAGGCTGGTCCTGCTTGGTCTATCTTCAGGAGTCCTAGCGCTGCCTGATTGTTGGAGATTGAGAAATGTGTTCTCGCTCGAAAAATTCAAGACAATAGCAATATTGGGTTTAGAGATGAGGAATTTCACCAGGGCTATAGATTCTTTTTCAGAGACAGGCCAGCGGCCAGCAGCCTTGATGTAATATTCGAAGTCATGAGGGAAATTACAGTTGAGTTCTACGCCTCCAGGGGGATCTTCGTTGTATTCTCCATCTCCGTCGTTATCCAACCCTTCTGTGTAAATTTTATAAATTCCCTTTTCGCCCTTATTAGGGTCTGCTCTGCGCATTAGACGGGGCTCAGTGGGATCTGGAATCCACTTGCCATCTGGGTCTTTGACTCTCATTTGAGTAATCAGGCTGTCTTTGTTGAGGTCGTCAAAACCATCCTCATCGATCAAATCATCCAGATCTTCATCAATAGAGTGTGCGTTCGTTCGCCGTTCATAAGAGATATCGGCAAAATAGTATTGTGCAGCATCAGGGTTGAGAAGAGGAGCCACATATACAGTTCTTTTTTCTAATAGTCTGGTAATTTTTTCATCAGATCCGTATTTTGTAAGAAGTTTTTCGATGAGCATAAGAGCGGCCTCAGTTCCTACAAGATGAACACCTTCTAAATTGGCAGATACAAATATTGCCGGCCTAGAATCTGGTTCTGGAGAGCCTTTTTTCTCTGCAGCAATACAGAGAATAAATAAGTCATTATTTCCTGAGCTCTTACCGATATTTATAAGTTTAGTGAGTTGTGGATACTTTGAAGTCCAGGATTTGAGCAATGTATTTAGTTCTTTGGGCTGGTGATACTTGCCAAAAGTCAATTTTCCAGGTGCAGCAGCAAGAACGAGAGTAAAGCTTAGGAAAATCCCAAGGA
>DAOUYU010000006.1 GCA_030673995.1 Candidatus Aminicenantota bacterium | reverse complement strand
AAGTAGGTCATTAAATGTAGCCCTGGTTCCTTCGATCTGAGCAGAAGAAGTAGCTTCTTTCTTTACATACATTAAAATAAAAAAATCTGGATCAGGTAATAAATCTGTTAAACCATCTAGTCGACCAAGAGCCAAATCTGCTTCTGACAATTTTTTTAGTAAAATATTGTCTATTTCAATTGGGATATTTTTAGTAAGTACATTTGGAATAAATACTTTGTATGTTAAATCCCCTTCTAATTGTTTTGAAAATTTTCCTGAACGCATTATTTTCTCCTAATAGAAATAAACCGCACCTCTATTTCTGATTAACATCATAATCAGAAATAAGAAAAAAGTCAACACGCTAAAACAGAAATAAGCACCTGCGCTATTTTTGTTTCGTATTATAAACAGCAATTACAAATATAAAATAATCAAAAAACTCCTACCAAATAGCAGTTTTTTCTGGATCAGAATAATTTATCTTTTTTCTATTTAATTAGACGAAATATACAGGATTTTATTCTCGATTTCATTTTTGGTAGGGTTATTCACAGCAGCCATGAGCCTGCATTGTGGCCCCGGCACTGTGAATTTGGGAAGGGCGGCAAGGATTTTCCCTTGCCGTCTGCCCGGATGGCAGCGAGCAGACAAGAGGAAAAAAAGGTGGATTTTTTCGGGTCGGGGCAGTACAAAGGCCGCATTGTGGCCGTGAGCTGCGGGTTGGATTTTTCGGGTGGGATGTTATCTTTTCTAGTATTTTAACCGTTTTTTGCATTTATGCACTTTATTTGGAAGCCAGGGCTAAAGGGTTTTTGGGTTACAGTGGGTCCGTTTATCAATCTGCTAAATACCCAGCACGGTGTGTTACCCGGAATCTTTTACCTTTGACTTTTACTGTTATCTTCTTGAATTTTCCGTCTGCTTTGTAACTTTTTGGATTATAATAAATGAGATAATAATTTTCTGAAGCATTAACAGCTTTTTTAAACGAAGAGGCAGCATTTGCAGAGCTATTTACCGTGCCACCGGTCGCTTGAGCTATGTCCTTGAAGGTACTAAAAAAACTCCCGGATATGTCTTGCATCACTGGATCTGGAATTCTATTGCCACTATTATTAATGCCTCTTGAAGTCACAGATATTCTATCTGTACTCACAACACCCAGCCCTGAAGTCTTTGTTAAAAAAATGAAGTGTGTGGAAATAGATGAATCAGAAAAGGCCTGGTTAACTTTTTCTGCATCAAAATATGTATAAGCTTCAAAATCTTTAAGCGAATCAATATCATAATCTGAAAACTTTCTTCCTAAAAGAGGCACAACTAATTTTTGGTTGAAAAGGAAAACATGCTTCTGTCCATTCATTTTTTTAAGGAAGGATGCAAAATCAAGAAGCCTTTTTTCTCCTATATATCTAAGATTTCTTAATCTTGTCATAACATCTGAATGCATCAATTTTTTCAGTTGTATATCAATTGCCTCATCTATCCTAAGATTTTCTAATTCTCTAAGCAATCCTCTATACTCTGCACTGCACAACTTCATGTCTTTCCTTACCTGTCCTATTAAGTTTTCAGCAATTTCTTTTTTTGGGAACATTTCAAAAGCTTTAACGTTAAAATTGTAGGCTTTAATTGGAGTGACAACTTTTAGTGTGTCCCCTGGCATAAAGACTTCATTAAAGAAATACTCTATCGCCTTTCCGACTTTTGGAAAGTATTCATAAATCTCAAACATAAGAATAAAGCTTCTGGAAGTTTGGGGAGCAAATATTTTCCTCGCTTCATCTTTTTTCATTTGTGTTTCTTCTCTTTCAATGTCCGTCTTTTTTATCAGATAGACTGCCTCTATTTTCTGTAGCTCTCCCTCCTCATAGATTTCAAAATCATGAATAGTCAAGTTATTTACAAACTTACTCCCCTTAAATACTCTAACTGGAATTTCTATATTTATAACTGATACATCATGGGAAATTTCCTGGGCTAAGGTGGCGAGACTCAGAAAAAAAACTCCAATTATGAGAATGGGCTTTTTCATGCGTTCGTTTTCTCTCTCATATAAACCCCTGCCAAATACCCGCAAATTTTATGCCAAACAAAGTAAGGGTAAGTTGAAAATATAAAGTGGTTTTTTGTCCTTATAAAAGGACGGATTTTAAAAAAGAGGACAACTTATTGTTTTTCCTCACCCCCTTTTATCTTATTCCAGTTTTTAATCTTATATCTTTTGATTCTCAAATACTCCGTCTCCTCTTCATATTTAACTCTATAAATACATCCATTTTTTATTATTTTAATTGGAATAGGGGGCATTATTACCCTATAAAGATAATATCCTTCTTTGCTAAACAGATCATATTTATTACCATTTTCTTTATCAAAAGGTGACTTGAATCTACGAACATAAATGCGGTCTTTATCGTCCTTTAGTATTCTAGTGTAAAAAGGTCTGTATTTAGGAAATATCAAGCCCTTTTTGACTTCACCTCTAGACAATCTTAGCTCTTGTTTTCTCCGTTTTTGAATCTCTATATATCCATCGATTGACTTGTTTTTTTCTTCCCTAGTAATAGGCTTGAAGGGCTCGTCCTTTTCGATTATATACTCAATCTTTCCTGATGAATTAATAACAAACAGTCTGTATTCAGAAGAATACCCATAAATTCCTAATTCCGCACATAAAGGACAGAAAAGCAAACTATTGTAATAATAATGTCCAAGAATTCTTCCTCTTATTATAACAAGCTTTTGACCAGGAAAGCTTGCAATTGTCTTTATTTTTCTTCCATTAGAACCAATAAGGACAATATCTATTGTCGGTTTTTCACGTGTTCCAGAGGAAACATTCGCTAGAAGCTTTCCTTCTTTATTTATTCCAAATGGAAAACTCATATTCATAGAAAGGGTAATAGCATTCTTAAAACTCCCTTTCTTATCAAATGTGTGTATCCTTCTGCTTTCCATTAGATAGAGATTGTCATAAGAATCTAGATATATATGTTTAGGTCTCTGAAATTCTCCAGGTCCCTGGCCTTTTCGCCCTATTGTTCTCAGATAGTTTCCTCGTCCATCATATTTTTGGATTCGATAATTCCCTATATCTAAAACAAAAATGTTCCCGTATGAATCGGCATCTATGCTCACCCCTTTATAAAACATATAATTCTCATCTTCCTCATTGCCAATGCTTAAGTCTTCTTCCAATTCAAACTTAATCTCACCATAAAGAGGCTCTTTTGGATTTTTAATGACTTTGACACCGTCTTCAATTTCTATCTTGCCTTTCCATACGGCTTTTTGTCCGCCGAATGAAATAACTACAATAAAGACTGAAAGAAATAAAACGATCGAAACAGCCCTAATTTTGCTCTTCATTTTTTCCTCTTTATTATGAACCTTTCTTTCATTCTATCGTATTTTTCTATTAGCCGCTTAATTCGCTCAGTTGTCTCTTTTAGGGTCTCGGGAAGCTAGGGCTATAGGGTCTTAGGCCTCCAATCGGCTTATCCTCCTCTAGAAAAATAAAATAAAAAAGATTGGAAGCATAAAAATGAAGACAAGCATAACTGCTGTTGCTATCGGGCCAAAATGAACCATCGAATAACTAAAAATAACCAGCGGAGATTAAAATGGTTAAGAGACAATAATATATAAATAATACTCAATTAAACTACCATACTCCCTCATTGAAGATTCCAGTTAATCCTGTACCTCTTAACCACATGAAAGCCGTCTTCATCTTCTTCAACCGAATACAACAGGTTATTCTTGATGACATGAGGCCTTGTTTTAAGGGCTGTCCTCAATATATACACACCATCCGCATCAAAGATATCGAATATGTGTCCCTCATTATTAAGGGGCTTTTCATATGTGATCACATAAATCCTACCTTCATCATCAGAAGACATCCAATAAAAAGGCGGGTAATATTCAGGCGCAAATAGATCTTTTCTCATTTCCTCCGGATATTCTTGAATCTGTTCCTTGATAACTTTTTGCGTGATCTCCAGGGATTCATACTTCTTTTCAATCCGCTTTACTAAATTTCCGTCAGCATCGATGACCTTAAGAATATAGCCCTCCTCAGCATAACCACAAACAATTTGGTCTCTGTTGATGATGTCCCATCTCAGAAGAGAAAAGAACATACTCCTCTTTGCACTCCCAGCGGTCGCCACAGACGGGAGAGGGGAAGATCCGAACGCAGATAGATATTTGAGTTCCGGATCATATTTCTGCAGTTCATACACTCCTTTTTCACCGTTGATCGCATAACCGAAAATATTTCCATGGGAGTCGATATCTATGGTCAGGAGCCTCTGCCTGCCCATAGAGAGACTTTTTTGAAACTCTCCCTCTAGATTAAAGTACGAGATGCGATTGAGACCTCCGACTACGATCTCATTCTGATCTGTACAGCTTATAGTGCGGAGGAATTGGAGCTCACCCGGTCCCTGTCCACTTCTGCCAAAGGTCCTTATGTATTTGCCGTCTTTATCGAATACCTTGATATGGTTAGCCTTGTAATCCGCCACGTAGATATCACCTGCTTCATTGACAGCTATGCTGGTGATCTCTTGAAACATGTATTCTTCCTTGCTTTCACTTTCTCCGATGGAAAGCTCTTCTTCCAGGCTAAAAGCCTTAGGGCCATATTTAGGCTCTATGGGGTTTTTGACTACGATTACTCCGTTCTCCTGAGTGATAGAGCCGCCCCATTCACTGCCTTTCTTTCCACAGTTCATGAATAAAAAAAGAAGAAGTATGCTGCATACTATCCACACGACTGAGATATTTTTTTTCATTGAGCCCTCCTTTTAACTACATTCTCAATTTCATGTTACCACATAATCCAGTTTTATTCCCATCAAAGATAAAGCCTTATAAATCGGTTTTTTAGACAAATAGTTGTTATAAGAAAGTGATAAAAAGATAACGCTGTATTCGCCAATTAAAGTAGGCATTTTAGTTATAGTGGTAAATTGGGTCACCTTTTGATTGGTTTATTTTGACTTATTGAGATAAATCAACTATATTTATAAATCTAGTAGGAATTGTAGGAAAAATAAACCTTTTTGCCTTTTGTTACGTCTATATATATATGAAAACGAAAATAAATTAATGAGGAGAATAAAATGAAGTTCAGAGAAAAAGCTGCAATCTTTATCGTGGCAGTTCTAATAACTTTTGTGGGATTTAGCCTGATGGCTGCTCCCTCAGCATGTATGCTTAAAATAGGGAAAGAAGCTGGCAATGAAATTATTGCGAATTATCTGGCCAAAGCAGAAAGCAATTCAAATACTTCCTGTTTTGTGAAGTGATAAACATTTCTTTTACTAACGACGTTTTTGGGACTTGAGAATCTGTTCAAAAGTAAGATTCATTATCGGATACCTTTTCCAGTCTTTGTAATCGAAATGCCACCATTCATGTAGATATACCGTAAATCCCTGTTGCTCCATGGCATCACGCAGGAGATCACGATGCCATCGCTGCAACGATGTCCCGCCAAAATAATTGACATTAGAACGGCTGGACATCTCATCGTATCCGCCAACCATCTGGACCGGGCGGCGTGTGCTCAGGTTATAGAGCGTCAAATCCACAGCAGCCCCCCGGTTGTGACGTGAGCCCTGAGCGGGATTGGCTACAAATATCTTCTTATCTTCAGGAGTCGCATCCCAGAATATTTTGGTTACATACCAGGGGCGGTAGGCATCATAAATCAGCAGCCCAAATCCTTTTTTCCTCAAGTTCTTATGAGCTCGAAGCAGTGCTTCGGCTGCCTTCCTTTGCAGAAATGCTTTGGATCTCTTGTAAAAGCGCGTACTCATGAAATTGTTGGTCTTAGCATACCGGATATCGAACCTGATGGTACGGTCCAGGTTGGAAAGATCCACAAGGTCAGGCGGTAAAAATCTACCTTCCTCCTGTGGAGGTTGAGCCTGGAGTGCAAGCTCCCTCAATTCTTCGATCGGCTTGACCGGAGTGATTGTAAAGGCCTCACCCACTTCTGTACTCACTGTCCTGCGTTTGAAGACGACATTTGCCGCCTCCACCTGCGTGGCTCGACGTTTCTTGTCTCTGGTGAAAATCAGTTTTTCCCCATGGTAGAGGCCATAGTCGGGAAAGGCATAGGTGTTAGCTGATTTTCTTTCCAGAGGATAGGAAAAGAACCATTCGATTTGCGCGTGGAGCTGTCCTTCCTTTTCCAGAATGTAAAGAGTGTTGTGATCCCATCCGTACTCACCGATTAATCCTCTCATATGCCAGGGTATAAGCTCTGGCTTTGGGACTTCCTCCCGCATGAAAGCTTTGTTTTCAATGAGAAGTTCTTCTCCCCTGATAACAATCTCCGGACCATAGACATGCCTATCGTCTACTACTAATCTGCTTCCTAGAGATTTAAGCTCCATAAAGAGCTCTCTCTTCATCATAAAAAGCCGGCCGTTTCGCTCAACAAGATCAAATCTCTGTTCATCTCTTTCATAGCGGCCCTTTAGGCGGCGCGCCAGTGAAGGATTAACAGGTTTGGTCAGTTTCATCTTTGGAAGCGGTTCTCCCTTGCGAACAGCCAGCATGAGCTCGAGAGCATGGTTAGCAATGCGTTTAATGACCGAATTGGCCGCATCCATGGTTGTCACCACAGAAACGCCAAGCTTTACTTCAGGAAGAGCAGACAACTGTGTCGCGAAACCGTAAATAGCTCCACTGTGACCGATACAGCGAAAACCCTCAAACTCTGAAATATTGAAACCGATGCCGAATCCTTCCTTCTCTTCGGGCTTGGAAAATTGCGGTGTCCACATCACCTCGAGTGAATCCTTCTTCAGGACCTGTTCCTCGGGACCTTTTCCTCCGTTAAAAAGGACACTGAGAAATCGAGCCAGGTCGGTCACCGTAGAGTACATGCAACCTGCTGGAGCCATACCTAGCTCGAAGGTGGGTGCTTCAAAGATCCGTCCGTCATGGGTCCACATAAAAGCCTTGGCTAAATCCTTTATTATCAGCTCCTCAGGTTCGAAGGAGCTCTTTACAAGCCCCATAGGCTGAAGCACCGAACGTTTGAGATATTGAGGGAAAGGCTCTTTCTGTGTGGATTCAAGGGCAAAGCCGACAGCAGCAATGCCTGCGTTTGAATACTTTGTTTGATCTCCGGGCTTATAGACCAATTGTGTCTCATTCAGACTCTCTATAGTCTGGGCGAGTGAGAATTCTGTAGGATCAAAATAATTCCCAACAGGTGGTTCCCGTACGAGCCCGGAGCGATGCGACATAAGGTGTCTGAGAGTAATAGGTTTCTTAAAAGGGTTTTTGGGCTTAAAATCGGGAAGGTACTGGATTACGGGAACATCAAGGAAAAGATCGCCATGCTCGAAAAACTGCATTATGGCGATATCCGTGAAAAGTTTTGATACAGAACCTATGCGGTAAACCGTCTCCATGGTAGCAGGGATGTTCTGCTCAGGATCAGCCATCCCAAATCCTTCTGCCCATACGATTTCCTGGTCATCCACAAGGGAAAGAGAAAGAGCAGGGAGCTGCTTGTCACGCATTTCATGATCAATAACTCTTTTTAATTCAATAGATACAGCATAATATTCTTCAGAAGGACCGATAACAGTCTGCTCTTTTTTGCATGAGTTGAGAGAAAAACAGCTTAAAAAGAGAAAGACGAAAAATATCTTAAAGAATAAACTCGATCTCAAGCGCTTCATTTCCACACTCCCAATTTTTTTTTTTGCATTCGCCACATAATTATCTCTATAGCCTATTATATTCTAAGGCTTATTGCATTCTATAGCTTATAACACAAAATAAATTCGCAAAAAAGAGAAAAGGCTAATTTTTTCTCATTAAGAAGGCAAAGAATTATTTAATTAGAAAAGTTCGTGTTGTTTGAGATTTTGATCTGGTTGTTTCCTCTTCGGCGGCAATATCCAAAGAGTATTTACCTGGCTGCAACTCAGGCAGCTCAAATTCAATTAAAACCGTATGCGTCTTTTCCTCTTTTTGAGTGGAAAGGATGGAAAAAGAAAGTGGAATTTTTTCCCCGCTTGACTTTTTAATCAAATGAGCGGATAGCTCGACTTCAGGCGCTTGAATATTAAAAATTGTATATTGCACCGCAGCTAAAATCTTCGAAATCCCCTTATCCAGCACCTCAACAAGCGGTGAATATTCGCCGGAAAGGGAAGGATAGACATTGATTAAGGAAAGAGGATTCTCTTCTGTCTCTCCTTTCTGAAGTTTTGAAGCTTTTAAATAAAACGCTTCTTTCCCTGTAACAAGCAAAAAAGGAGGATAGAGTCTCAATCCTGAATCAGGGCTCTCAGGAATAACAACCGTGGAAGAGGCCACAGCTCCTTTCCCGGTCTCCAGATTTCTCAAAATAAGCCTGCATTTATATTCACCAGAAGAAAGAGAGAAAACCCCAAAAGGATAAATCGCCTTTTGAGGCATTTTAGAAAGATCAATCTTCCTGCGACTGGTGTCCACGATGTTGTTCTCTTCATCTAAGATAAGAGCCACCACTTCCGTTTTCTCTCCTCTCACTTCTTCGATCTTATCTAATCCCATTTCAGATAGCAGGACCAAATTCGATTCTTTATTACTCGAACAGGGAAAAGCAACTGAAGGGAAATTCAAAGGGTCCTGAAATTGAGGTTTTTCGGCCAGGGCTAAGTCCATAAGATGGAGTTCTTTCTCGAACTTAGTAAACTTTTTGAACGGCTTTGGATTAAAATACCCTCCCTGAGCACGGACTATACATCCTTTCCTCTTGACCTTAGCTTTTATTTCATGATACTTGCCGTCCCAATTCTCATCTATAGAGTAACCCAGCACATAGTAGTGACTCGTTATATTCTGGATCTGCTCAGAAATGGATTTGTAATGAACAACATCATAAAAATATTTGCCTCCTGACCAATCGGATATCATCTTCAGAGAATGGTCCCCTCTCGAACCTTGTCCATTAAAATAGACTCTTGTCCCTGCTGTATTTACCGTATAAATTGGACTGTTGGCTGCAGCCAATTCCTTGACTGTTTCCTGGAGGTTAAGGCGAATCGATGGATCATTTGCATCATACAGCAAATCTCTTTCGATTCCCGCTGAAAAAAGAATAATATTTTTATAACCAGGAATATAGCGGAAGGATTTTGCAAACTTCCCTATTTCATTGATAAATCGGTTCACTTCAAGCTTCATCCTTTCCATTTCTGCCGTGGTCAATCCTCCTTCTTCGTCTATTTTTCCCGGGATTTGTCTTATCCTCTTTATGGCTTTTTTGACTTTCTCATGGTCCATCGTTAAATACTCGTGAGTCGTAAGATCACTTGTTGATGAATAAGAATAAAGTGCAACTTCATCACTCGGCTGAATCTGGGTCTCAAGAAAGTGCAGGGCCGCCTTTTTCGACCTGACATACCCAGCTAAGCCGCATCTGGTTATGTCCAGGAGAAGAAAAAATTTCCGGTTCATGCTGTCGGGAATTTTTGAAACAGGAGAAGGTTTTGCCTCTTCGACTTTTTCCTCGATATCCGCTTTAACCTTTTTTCCAACCTTTTTTTCTGGAGTAAACAAGATATGCTTCTCAAAATCGGTGATCGCCTGGAGCTTGCCGTTATCATAAAGAATGAAGTCATCCTTGGCTAAATCCGTCACCGGATTCCCCTTTTTATCCGTCACATACACCTGGACCAATTTCAGTACGACCACAACTTCGTGCTTTAATGCTTCTTGGTCATCTTTTATCTGTTGAGGTTTTGAATTTAATGGATATAGGTCGAACTGGAATAAAAATGTCAATAATAGAAAAACAAGGAAAATTATCTTTGTTTTACTTCCCCTCTCTTTTCCCATATGCCTAAATTTATTATAGTCGTTAAAATTAGCTCGTGCAAATTCCAGAGAAAAATCACTACAGCGTATTTGACTGCTTATGGACAACAAAAAAGGGACAGTGGAAAAAAGGGACAGGCAAAAAAGGGGACAGGCTACTTTTTTCCAAAAAAGTTGCCTGTCCCCTTTTTTATCCATTCCTGTTTTTCAAAATGTCATTCTTGCGGAAGCAGGAATCCAGGTTTGTTCCCGCTGAGCTTGTGCCCGCGCAGGCGGGTAGCGGGAATGACGAGGAGATGATCTTTATTTCATTTGACCTTTTATCGCTTTTCTGATAAAAATTCTTGACTGCAGTTCAGTGAATAAACAAAAACAAAATCTTCATCAGCTCGTTGACAGCTTTGCCAAGAAAAAGATTGCCGTCTGGGGAGATTTCATCCTGGACGAATATGTGTTTGGGAATACCCGCCGTATCTCCAGGGAAGCCCCTGTCCTCATCCTCAGCTACAAAACCAAAGAATTCTCACTGGGAGGCGCAGGAAATTCTGTCCTCAACCTCAAGGCTCTTGGTGCAGAGCCGCTTCCTGTGGGTGTGATAGGTTCAGACGAATCCGGTCAAAAAATCCTTCAAATGCTTGAAAAGAAAGGAATAACCACAGAATATATGGTCAAAGAAAAAAAATATCACACTCCGATTAAAACCAGAATTCTGGCAGGCGAAGAAAACACAAGAAAGCAGCAGATTTTAAGGATTGACCGGGAAGGCAGCGTCCCTGAAAACAGCGGATTGAAACAGAAAATCCAACGCCATCTCGAGAATGTCCTGAAGCAGATAAGTGCCCTTCTCATCTCTGATTACAATTATTTTACGGTCAAAGAAGATATTTTTAACCATATTCTTCCCGCTTTAAAAAAAAACAATACGCCGGTAACACTCGATTCCCGCTTCCGTCTTCTGAATTTCAAAGGCATAACCGTCTCCACTCCCAATGAACCCGAAGTTGAAGGGGCCTTAGGGATAGAGATAGACGATAATGTGCAGATCCTCCATCAAGCCGGAAAGCTCCTTTTAAAAAAGACCGGCGCAATTGCCATGCTGATAACCCGGGGGTCCAGAGGGATGGCCCTTTTTGAGAAGAACAAAACTCCTTTTTCCATCCCTATACGAGGCACAACCGATATCGTTGACGTGACCGGAGCCGGAGACACGGTCATCAGTGTTATCACTCTGGCTCTTGCTTGCGGTGCAACATTCAGAGAGGCTGCCCAGCTTTCCAACTGCGCCGGCAATATCTCTGTCATGAAGAAGGGCACTGCAACACTCAACACTCAAGAACTCAAGGAGGCCATCAGGGCTTAAAATTGAGAAAGTTTTACTCACTTGCGCGCTTGACGAAAATCATTCAGGGGCATAAAAAAAGAGGAGAGAGAATCGTTCTGACAAACGGTTGTTTTGATCTAATCCATGTGGGACACGTAAGATATTTAAAAGAAGCCAAGGACAGAGGAGACATCCTCATTGTAGCCCTGAACAGCGACTCCTCTGTCCGCAAGCTCAAAGGAAAGGGAAGGCCCCTTCTAAACCAGGAAGAACGGGCGGAAATCATTTCCTCTTTTTCTTTTGTCGATTACATAACCTTTTTCGAGGAGCCGAATGTGGTGAAAGTTCTTCTTGCACTCGAACCTGATATCCATGCTAAAGGCTCAGACTACACAAAGGAGACTGTACCGGAAAAAGACACTGTCAAAGGGTACGGAGGAAAGATTGCCATCACAGGAGGGCCCAAGGTGAGGTCAACTTCTCAGCTTTTAAAAGAAATTGATACAAAAACAGAAAAAACAGAGTAAACCCGCTTTAAAAATATGGACACTTTCCTGATTATCCGCCTGAGCTCCCTTGGAGATATCATCCACACCCTTCCTGCCTTTTCTGCCTTGAGAAAAAATTACACGGAAGCAAAGATCTCCTGGGTTGTAGAAAAGGAAGGAAAAGAAATACTCGACTTTGTGCCTGGAATCGACAAGATTATCGTTTCCCATACCAGAGGACAGCACTTAAACATTAAAAAATTCTGGCAGGAGATTTCCCGGCTCAAACGAGGATTGAAAAACGAGAACCAGGTCGCCTTTGACTTTCAAGGATTGGTGAAATCCGGATTTCTTGCTTTTCTCTCCGGTGCAAAAAAAAGGATCGGTTTCCACCGGAAAAATCTCAGAGAGCCACTAGCAAGGTTTTTTTACACCGAAAAACTCGAAAAAAATCCGGAAACCATACATGTTATCAACAAGAACCTGAAGCTTTTAACCAGGATAGGAATAAAAGAAGAAACATATGAATTCCCTCTTATCCTGCCGGATGAATTATTAGAAACGGTCAGAATGAAACTCCGCGAAAAAGGTTACGACGGCCAGAAAAAACTTGTTCTTTTTAATGTGGGTGCAGCCTGGAAAACAAAAAGATGGTTTCCCGAAAGGTGGATCGAATTAATTGAGATAATGAAAAAAAAGAAAGAGTTTTTTCCCCTTATTCTATGGGGAAATGAAGAGGAAAAAGCTCTGGCTGACACAATCCGCGAAAAAACCCGGATCCCCCTTTCTCCTTTTCTCTCTTTGAAGGAAGTCATCGCTGCAGTTAAAGAATCTTCTCTTTTGGTCAGCGGAGACACTTTTGCCCTCCAGGTTGCCTGCGCCTTCTCCCGTCCCGTAGTGGGCATTTTTGGCCCCACCAATCCCCGAAGAAACGGGCCTTTCGATCCTCGAGATAAAGTGGCTTTTCATGAGCTGGAATGCAGCTATTGTTACAAAAGAGCATGTTCAAGCCTGGAATGTCTAAAAAAAATAACACCGGAGGAAGTCGCTTCTTTGAGCCTGCAATTGCTGGAGAAAGATGCCTAAGCTCAGTTGGGAGGATGCGGCCTACAGATGGAGAGTCAGGGCCGGTTTTTTTGGTATCATCCTGGTTATTACCCTGGCAAAGCCCAATCTCCCTTCTCTTCTGGGGGGCATAGCTGTCTGCTTTTTTGGCCTTCTCATAAGAGCCTGGGCTTCCGGCCATCTTAAAAAGGATAAAGAACTGGCAGTGGCCGGACCATATCTTTACACGAGGAATCCTCTTTACCTGGCAAATTTGATTATAGGACTGAGTGTGGCTATAGCTTCTCTCTCGTGGTGGGTGCTGGTTATTTTTACAGTTTACTATCTCCTATTTTACCCTCTTGTTATGAAAAAAGAAAAAAAAAAGATGAGAGAGTTTTTCCCTCAGGAATATGAGGAATACGAGAAGAATACTCCCGCCTTTTTCCCCTCTTTTAAACATGTATCTTCCTCACAAAAAAACAGGTTCACCTGGAAGCATTACCGGCAAAACAGGGAATGGAGAGCGTTATACGGAGCCCTTCTGTTCTGGTTGATTTTGGGACTTAAAATGCTCCTTCTTTGAAGGGGAGCGAGGCTATCCCCCAAAACCTTTTATTCGGGCCAGAACTTTATAAACCTGTAATAATGGTTATGAAAGAAGATCCGTAAAAGTGTAAAAATGATGAGAACTGAAGAAAGATAGACAGGCAAAAGCTTTTTTCTCTTCTGAAGCCATTCCGTTATTTTGGGCTTAAGTCGAAGCAGAGCCCACGCTCCTGCAAAAACAAGAAAGCCATAAGCAGAAAAGATATACCGGTCAGCTTTACGGTCAAAAAGGGAAAACCACAAAATGATGAATGCTGCGCTGACAATAGAGAGCATGAAATATTTATTTTCGAACAAGGGGATGATTTCTTTTCGCCATTTGAACACTCCATAAAAAATAAAATACACCCAGGGTGCGGGGAACCAGATAACTCTTCCCAGATACCAGATAAAATTATAGATTTTTCGCAAGGGATTGGATCCAGACTCGACAATTTGATCCGATTGCTGGTTGATATAATTTTGCCAGAAGTATATCCCATCTGTAACCTGTCGATACCAGATTTCAAATAAAAACATAACGATCAAGGTAATGAGAATACCGACAATGATGAATCTTAACGTTCTTTTACTCTTTAAAAATATGACCCAACAGAGAAAAGAAAGTATGATAAGAATAAAGGCACCCGTTCCCTTCACAAAAAATGCAAAGATCAAGGAGAGGATAAACAGCAATTTATATTTCCATGATTCTTCACAGCGTACAACGCCATAAATACCAGCGATCACGGCTAGATTAAACGGATGCTCAAGATTGGCCCGTATAAGATACTGCAAGAAAATAGGGGAAAATGTATAGGCAAAAACCGCAGCCCAGCCTAAAAAAGGTCCTCCAAAATAGCTGGCCAAGAGGTAGATAAAATAGAGAGAGAAAAATATGTATAAAAAGTTCACACAGAGGGCAGCAGGAGGACCTGGGACCCCTAATCGAATAAAAAGAGCCGTTACCCATAATGCTCCCGGAGGATGTTCGTGGAAAAAACCGACCCTTCCGGCATGTCCTCCCCATACTGGAGCACACCATTGAATAATGGGCAGACGAGCAAGTTTTTGAGCCAGGGAGCTGTAAGCACTTGAATCTGAATCGCGGTACTCATAAGGGATAACAATAACGATGATACAGAGGACAACAAAGGTAAGGAGCAAAAGAGCTATTGTCTTTACTGTCTGAGGTTTAAAGTAAGCTCTTGTTTTATTCACTCTAAAAGACATGGCCAATTTAATTTTTGAGTCTGTCCCAAAGTGACATGATCGATGTCATTTCATTCCTCGCATGTGGGCTTCATTCCTTGCAATGACATTTTTTTTATGAGATTGCCGCGTCGCTACGCTCCTCGCAATGACAGAAAAAGTGTCATTGCGAGCGACTGAAAGGAGCAAGGCAATCTCGTAAAATAAAAGAAAAAAAGATATATCGCTTAATCCCGTCACTTTGGGGAAAGACCTAATTTTTAATAACTTCGGGAGAAAATAACGTTAGTGTATTTTAGTAAACAGATAGTAGTTTGTAAAGATGTTCTGTCGGAGTCAGGTCTTTTGTATCCACTATTGAATTTGAGTTATGTAAAGATTGAAGATTTGCCCCCAATTCTGCTATATTCTGTCCATGCCTACAAGAGAAAGAACGGAAAAGGTAAAAAAGATTCTCTCCCATCGACAGCCGGACTTGAGGATTGTCCTTGAAGAAGTGAAAAATACCCATAATGCCAGTGCAGTCGTGAGGACCTGCGATGCAGCAGGGATCCTTTATGTGGATATTATTTCCTCAAGCCAAGAGCTCTTTCCCGTGAATGAAGCCATCTCAACCAGAGCCGAAAAATGGCTCCAGTTTCAATATTATACTTCCACCAGGGATTGCCTGACTCGATTAAAGGAAAAAGGATTTAAAATTGCTGCGACACATCTCAGCGCGGACTCTCTTCCCTACACATCTGTGGACTATACTCAGCCCACTGCCCTTGTGTTCGGAAATGAGGCCGAAGGAATTTCGGAAGAAGCTCTCTCTCTGGCTGATTACAAAATTAAAATACCGATGGTAGGAATGGCTCAGAGCCTCAACCTTTCTGTATCGGTGGGAATAATCCTTTATGAGGCGATGAAACAAAGGCAAAAAAAGGGATTCTATACGAAAAGGAGATTATCCTCAGAGGAATTTAAAGAATACATGAAAAAGTGGCTTGGCCTCTCTAAAGAAACATCCAATAAAGACTGAAAACGGGAAATATCCTGGATCATTCATGAAAATTAATAAACGTATCGGCAGTTTTTATGAATAATTCAGAAAAAAAAAGGGAGGGAAGGATACAATATCCTTCCCTCCCCTGAGAAATGGGAACCGGAGCAGGTTATCCTTTCACTACTTTATATGCTTTTAAAGACCTCAACAGCCTTTGTGTAGCTTCCGTGCTTTTTTTGGTTGATTCCTCAAGATGCTTCTTTAATTTTTTCATCCAATTTTGAAAATCCTGGAAATAACGATCTCCCCATGCTTTATACTGTTTCCTCAAATTTGTTCCATCATCATCCCAGTATCCGGCATAATCATCCCAACCATCTCTATTGTCAAACCTGATGAAGCCGCTCCTTTCTTCTTCCTCAATTTCCACCTTAACAGTCCTCTTCTTTTTATCTCTGAGAAATTCTATTTTGATCCTGTTTCCTTTTTCTTTACCCTGTATGATTCTGCTCAGTTGTTCCGCTCTTTGGACTCTAACTCCATCAGCCTTGACGATAACATCTCCAATTTTCAATCCCACCTTTTCTGCAGGACTATCCTCCCTGATAGTCGCTATCAATAATCCCCTGCCTTTTTCAACACCAAAATATTCTGAAAGTTCCCTGTTGAGCGGCTGTAAATAAACGCCGATAAACTTTCTTTGCTCCAAACCCCAGGAAAACACCCTGGGTGTGCGCGGCACGGGGGGCTGTGAAGGAACCGGAGGCACTGTAGGGGGTATTGGTGGCCTGAGTGGTGGAAAGAGCCGCGGGAATTTAAACTCTAATTCTCGCCATCCGGATTCTTCCGAGTACTCACCCAATCTCACTTTTACATTTCTTGTTTTTCCATTTCTCTCTATCTTTAAAGTAACTCCCTCTCCAGGCTTTCTCTTTCTGATTTCATCTCTCAACATCTCGAAGCTTGTCACCTCTTTTCCTTCGAACTCGAGAGCGATATCTCCCCTCTTTAACTCTGCCAGTTCCGCCGGACTTTCCCCATCAATACCAATAATCTTGATCCTGCCTTCCTCGTCTTCATCTGTCGAGACTCCCAGCCATCCTCTTCTCACTCTTCCTTCCTTTTTTATCTCAGAGGAGACCTCCGTTACGACCTCTACCGGAACCGCTTTGGCCAGACCGGAAGAAGGTGCTTCTGCTTTACTGAACATAAAGCCTGAAGCAATCAGCGATTTCTCTTTAAATTCAATCACAACCGGCCTGTCCTCAATGTATGCTCCCCTAATCAATCCAATCATGCGGCCATTCCTGTCGACAACAGGGCTTCCGCTCGAACCAGGGACAGTCCAAACATTCAACCGAAGAGCTTCTGGGGAAATCGAACTGACAATTCCCTGGGTGATGGCAGGCGTCTTTTCGGAAAAGCTGATGACTCCAATCCAGGAACCAGGAGAAAGCTGCTTTGATTTCCCTATGGATATCGGTATCAGGTTTTTATCTTTGGCCTGAATAAGAGCTAAGTGTGTCACCGGGTCCATACCTAGAAAATCGGCTTCGATCTTTTTTCCATCAGGAGTAATAACTAAGATGCTTTCATGGCGGGGAGAAATGAGAGCATGGGTAACAATGTACCCATTCTTGTCGACAACGACTCCAGTAGCGACTCTGTTTATGCCGTTTTTTGTTATAACCTTAACAACCGATCGAAAAACCTTCTTTGCTATTTTCTCTATATTGTCTTGGCCGCCCGGATCTGGCATAGACTCGGCTCTTAGGCCTAAAAAAATTAGAGATATGAAGACTAACGGTACTGTAACATTTTTTAATTTAGTGGTCATTCTAAATAAACCTCCTTAATATTTTATTTGCGGGCTCACTCTTTCAGAAACCTGCTCCAGAATATATATTGTTCGGGGTTCAGAGGAATGGATCTTCATTTCCCCGATATAGTCGACGGCTTCAATGATAGGGATAGTATCCCCCCTTCTCAGTGCCTCTCCTCTCTGGAATGCTCTGGAAAAGCCCTTCTCTAAATCGGTAAACTCCACAGGGCTCTTCTTGGAGAGGACAAAAACATTCAATACAACAAACACTATAAGCGCGGCACTAAAAGCTCCGGATAAGGAGAAACGAAGATGTTTTATCCTAATCTTTTTTCTCTTTCTTAGAGAGAGTTGAGCCAGTATTCTCTGTTCATAATCGGATGGAGCCTTGACCCTCTCTAATTTTTCTAAAAGATTAAGCTCTTCCATTTTGAAACTCCTCATTCTTCATTGAAAAATTATTTCCAGATGAGGCTTCCTCTAATTCTCTTTTTAAATAATTCCTTCCCCGGCTGATTCTGGCCTTCACGGTGCCCAGGGGTTTCTTCAATATCTCGGCTATCTCTTCCTGAGAGAAACCTTCTATATCCTTGAGTATCACCGGGATCCGGTAGCGCGGATGAAGGGAATCTAATGCTTTCCTTAGATTGCTGATTAAACCCGAATCAGAGGGATCATTAACATGAGCCCCGGCCGGTAGCTTTCTCTGCATGTCATCGAGGGATACCACAGAAAACCTGCGCATCTTCTTCATCTCTGTTTTAGCCAGGTTTGAAGCTATGGTATAAACCCAGGAAGAGAAAGGAGCTACTGGTTTGTACTGATGGGCTTTAAAGTAGATTCTCATGAATGTCTCCTGAGATAATTCCACGGCTTTCTGGTAATCCCCTGTGAGCTGGCACAAGAAGTTGACTATCCTGTCCTTGTAAATTTTGACAATTTCTTTAAAAGCCACCTCGTCTCCTTCCTGAATACGGCAAACCAGCTCCTGTTCATCCATTCTCATTTTCTTTAAACTTTCTTTCATCTAAAAAAGTTGCACTCTTTATTATTTTTTTCAGTCAATCCAGGCTACAACTCACTCTATATAATTAGTTTAGCCTATTTTCTCAGCTTAAACAATTCACTTCTGTCATTCCCGCGAAGGCGGGAATCCAGGATTAGTAATAAAAAAAACAAAAGATAAGAAAAACGGAGATGAAAAGATATATTATTCTACTGGATTCCCGCCTGCGCGGGACTGACGGTAGCGACCCCTATTCTTTTACTGGATTCCCGCTACCCCGCCTGCGCGGGCACAGGCTTCGCGGGAATGACAGATAGAAGGGAGAGAGGGATGGACTTTGATATGGGGAAAAAAAATGTCAAATATTGAGACGCGACCCCCTATTCTTTTACTATTCTTTTAATGTTGAGACGCGATGCCAATTCTTTTACTGGATTCCCGCCTCCGCGGGAATGACGGTAGCGACCCCTTTTCTTTTGACTATTCTTTTGGGGCAAGTTCAATGATGGGATTCTCAGAGTCGACCAGATCGCCGGCAGAGACAAAAATCTTCTTCACATAACCTTCGATAGTTGATGTTATCTCGTTTTCCATTTTCATCGCTTCGACAATGGCCAGGGTTTGATTCTTTCTTATGTCTTCCTTTTCGGAAACGTTGATTTTTATCACTTTTCCAGGCATGGGAGCTCTGACCAGAAACTCATCTTCCTGAGATTCTCCCTCGTCTTCACGCACATCCTCAGCGCCCTCAGCAGATTCTTGAACAACAAACTGCTCTCCACCAAGAGAAAAATACCTTTTTTCTTTATCCCTGGCAAAATACACCTTATAGGAACGTCCTTTAATCAATACAGACAAAGTGTTTGGAGAGATATAGCGGATATCCGCTTCGATGCGGTTTTTTACGTCTGAAACGACAAATATATTCTCCTTTTTTTCAAGAGTAACTCTGTGTACTTTACTATCGATCAGAAACTCGAACTCCACTCTATTTCCCTCCTCCGATCCGCCATTTGCCCAGAGACTGCCAGGGTGAAAAAACTTCTTTGGGTACGGCTCCCCCGCCTTTGGCTGCGTATGTTTTATTGAAACTATCAAAAGCTGAGGCAACCAAAGCCAGCCTCAACTTCTCCTCTGTTTTTTTCTTTCCTTTCCAGCCGTCAAAATGCTTGGGGATAAAACCGGTCGTTGTCTCCCCTGCTTTGAACCGGGGATGAGCAATGACTTCCTTGAGAAAATCGATGGTTGTCTTTATTCCAAGAATAACATAATCATCCAGTGCATTAAGCATTCTCTGACAGGCGATACCTCTGCTTTCTGCCCAGACAATAAGCTTGGCCAGGATAGGATCATAATAGATCGGCACGTAACAGCCGCTATAAATGCCACAGTCATGCCGAACACCGGGCCCTTTCGGCTCTTTAAGGAAGAGAACCTTTCCTGAAGAAGGCAGAAAATTATTGATGGGGTCCTCCGCATAGATGCGACATTCGATGGAATGTCCTCTCTGGCCCACATCTTCCTGTCGAAAGGAAAGCTTCTCTCCAGAAGCAATCAAAATCTGCTGGTGGACTAGATCCACCCCTGTGGCCAGTTCGGTCACAGGATGTTCGACCTGAAGGCGGGCGTTGACCTCCAGGAAATAAAATTTCTTATCCCTATCCAGGAGAAATTCAACTGTTCCTGCGTTATTATACCCGGAGACCTCAATGACTTTCTTTGCGATTTCTCCCATATTAGACCTGAGCTCAGGGTCCAATGCCTGAGAGGGAGTTTCCTCCACGATTTTCTGATGCCTTCTCTGGATGGAACACTCTCTTTCATAAAGATGGACAATATTTCCATAATTGTCGGCCAGTGCCTGAAATTCGACATGCCTCGGCTCTTCGATGTATTTTTCCAGGTAAACAGATTCATCGCCAAAGGCTGACTTTGCCTCTCGTTTCCCGGCTTCAAGGGAAGATCCCAATTCGTTCGGGCTGTAAACAACCCTCATTCCCTTTCCACCACCACCTGCTGAGGCCTTGATCATCACCGGATATCCAATTTCTTTTGCTTTTAACTCATACTCAGAGAGATCTCTGGCTATTCCTTTCATTCCCGGGATAATCGGCACTCCGGCTTTCTCCATCGCCTGACGGGAACGGACCTTATCTCCGACAAGGCTAAGAGCTTTCGAGTTGGGCCCGATAAAAACAATGTTTTCCTTCTCACATCGCCGGGCAAATTCTGAATTCTCGGCTAGAAAACCATACCCAGGGTGAATAGCTTCAGCGCCTGTTTGATGGGCAGTCTGGATGATTCTGTCCATGTTGAGGTAGCTTTCAACGGCTGGAGGAGGACCGATGCAGAAAGCCTCCTCCGCCAATTGAACATGAAGGCTCTCCCTGTCAACTTCTGAATAAACAGCTACTGCATGGATGGCCATCTCCTGACAGGCTTTGATGACCCTGACAGCAATTTCTCCACGGTTTGCAATTAGTATTTTTTTGAACATATTATTTACTCTGAACTATTCATAAATTTTGCCGACACCGAGATATATTTTCATTATAATCAACCTATTACTCAATTCATTTTGCAGCATTGTGATTGAAACATTTTCCAAAACTTTTTCTAAGAATAAGTCGGTCAAATTTACCTTCCAGGCGAGCCGATCTCACTGCATCGGCTTCGTTGTAGCCTGTTCGCGGTACCTTAGTACAGCTTCACAGGCCACTGCCTCGCCGCTACA
>DAOUYU010000178.1 GCA_030673995.1 Candidatus Aminicenantota bacterium | reverse complement strand
ATCGACCTCCTCCAGGAAAAGATCAAAAACCTGTACCAGCAGCGTGAAGCATTAAACCAGAGAGAAGAGGCACTCAAAACCAAAAAGGACGCTCTCCATGAAGAAATCCGGGAGTGCGAAGAAGAAAAAACGCGGGTTAAGGTAAACATCAAGAACCTTTCGAAAAAGGCACAAAGCCTCCAAGAAAAAAGAAAAAAACACGAAAGCAATTTCACTCGAAGCGAAAATTTTCTCCAGCAGATGAAAGAAGACCTGACAGATATGGAAAAAGGAATCGAACAGCTAAGAGAAGACTGCGAAGCAAGAAAGGAAGAGCGGGTGAAATCTGATATAAGCAAGGCTGAGGCAGACCGGGATTTGGTGAACCTGGAAGAGAGCTGCTGGCAGGACCTTAAAAAAACTCTGGAAGAAGTGAAAGAATTCGTGCCCGAAGAGAAGTCTCCGGATGCAGAAATTGAGGGACGATTGAGCGAAGCTGAAGAGAAACTCCAAAAGCTCAAGTCCGTTAATCTGATGGCAGAGTAGGAATACCTTATCCATAAAAAACGCCACGACTTTCTCATTCTGGAAAAAAAGGACCTGCGAGAATCTATAGATACAACCCGGGAAGCAATCAATAAAATCGACCTGGAGAGCAAAAATCAATTCATGAAAGCTCTGACTGAAGTGAATAAAAACTTACAGGAAGTCTTCTCAATCCTGTTTAATGGAGGTACTGCAGAGGTAAAACTGATGGACCCGAGTCATCCTTTGGAAAGCGGGGTGGAAATTGTAGCTCAACCGCCGGGAAAAAAGGTCCAAAATCTATCTCTTCTCTCAGGGGGAGAAAAGAGTCTGACCAGCCTGGCCTTTTCCTTCGCTCTCTTCCGTTACAAACCCACTCCCTTCTGTATACTCGATGAAGTGGATGCTGCCCTTGACGAGGTTAATCTGGCAAGGTTTCTGGAGTTGATGAAAAAAACAAAAAATCAGACACAGTTTATCATCATCACACACAATACCAAAACTGTCGAAGTTTCTGATTATATCTACGGAACAACCATGGAAGAGCCAAACGTTACAAGCCTCTATTCGATAAAGCTTGAAAAAAAAGAGAAAAATTCACCTTGATCTAAAGTCGAAGGATACTTGCAAAAAAAACATTTGAAAGTTTTACTAATAATTGAAAGAATAGAGCGGAGTCACAGTTTTCATGAATAATTCAGGCTAGAAAAGGAGGATTTAATGTCTATTTATCTATTCATCATCCTCGCTTATCTTCTCGTTCTCACCGGTTTTAATTTCTACAGAGCAAGACGTATCAAAAGCCAGGAGGATTTTATGGTTGCAGGCCGAAGCATTAAAACTTCGGTCCTGGTCTTCACACTGATCTGCACCTGGATCGGCTCAGGGACCTTTATCGCAGGAGCCGAGTTAGCATCTAGAGCGGGCTTCTCAGCCCTCTGGTTGCCCGCAGGAGCCTGGGTGGGAATTATCATAATCTATTTCCTTGCAGCAAAAATCCGAACCTTCGGCCAGTATACAATAGGGGATATCCTCGAAGAGCGCTATGGACCGGCTGCCAGGTTAATTGGAGCCGTAGCTATTATTATTGCCTTTACTGCCATCGTCTCCTATCAGTTTGTGGCTGGAGGGTTTATCCTCAATGTGGTTACGGATGGGGCCATTCCGGATTCCACCGGCATCATTATTGCAGCCATTTTCGTTATCCTCTTTACAGCAGTCGGCGGGATGGTGGCCGTTGCTTATACCGACTTACCCAATGGAATCATCATCGTCCTCGCCTGTTTGCTAGCGACCCCCCTTGTTTATATCGCTGCCGGCGGTCTCCCTCAGGCAACCCAGGTTCTTGACCCGGGCCATTTTGCTGTATTTAATCCGGAACATGGAGCCTATCCAGCCCTAAAATTTATAGGCTATTTTCTTGCAACCATGCTTCTTCTCATGGGAGTCCAGAGTATGTACCAGAAATTCTACAGTGCCAGAACACCAAGGGATGCCAAAAGAGCTGTTTTTTTCTGGACAATCGGAACCATATTTATCGAAACGGTCGTCGTAATCATTGCCGTTTTCTCTTACAGTAAATTTAAAGATCAGATTGACCTCACCATTCCTAAGGAAGGAGGAAAGGTTGTTCTCATGGCTGCCAAAAGCCTGGTTAATCCAGTTGTGGGAGTTCTCCTTCTAGCCGCTGCCTGTGCGGTTGTCATCTCCACAGGCATGAATTACCTTCTCTCTCCGACTACAACAATCATGCGGGATATTTATCAACGCTTTTCAAAAAAAGAAGCAACCCAAAGCATCCTGGTCGCCCTTCAAAAAGTCTTCGTGGTTCTCCTTGGAGTAATAGCATTTTTCCTCGCCATAAAGCTTACGTCTGTTCTTGGGATGGCTATTTTTGCATATACGATTTATGGCGTCTCCATAACCCCTGCTCTCATTGCTGCTCTGGCCTGGAAAAGAGCAACCAAAGCCGGGGGACTGGCCTCGATCATTTCCGGTACTTCAGCCTGCATCATTCTCAGAATCATAACAGAAGTCCTGCCTGCGGACAAAGTGCCCGGAGGAGATCCCTGGGGAATTCCTATTATCTTTCCCGCTCTAATAATCTCTATCGGTTCTCTGATTATAGTCAGCCTCCTGACCGAAAAACCAAAGCCCGAGCAGCTTGAAAAATTCTTCCCTAAAAGCAGTAAAGCTTAATCCTTTTAAAATATGACTTTGCTGGCAAATGACGGGATTTCTCAATAAATGTGGGTAGACTATGTTTGTGACGAATCACTGGATTCCCGCCTACGCGGGAATGACGGTAGATATGGATTCCTGCTACCCCCAATTATTGCGAACTTACAAATGACGGGATTATGTGTCATCTATAGGAGATAATTTGTGCCTTATTTGCTCACCATCTTTATTTACCTTCTCATTCTTCTTGTCTTTGGGCTTCATCTGACCAAACGGCTGAAAAAAAAAGAAGA
>DAOUYU010000155.1 GCA_030673995.1 Candidatus Aminicenantota bacterium | reverse complement strand
GGCTTTGGCGGGCCTTATTTAGGATTTATGGCCTGTGCAAAAGAATTTATACGGCAGTTTCCGGGGCGCATCGCGGGGCAGACAAAGGATGTGGAAGGCAAAAGGGGATTTGTTCTAGCATTATCCACCAGAGAACAGCACATAAGAAGGGAACGAGCCACTTCGAATATCTGCACAAACCAGGCCTTATGTGCTTTGAGAGCGACTGTCTTTTTAGAGACTCTTGGCCGGGAAGGATTAAGAGAGCTTGCCTGGCAGAATATCCAGAAAGCCAATTATGCTCTGGAGAAACTTTGTCAGATTGAGGGCATAAGGCGAAAGTTCTCCGGAAAAATATTTAACGAGTTTGTTCTTGAATTTTCAGGAGACTTGTCAAAAATCGAGAGCTTTCTCAGGAAAAAGGGGATTATCGGAGGTTTGAACCTCAGTGAATTCTATCCGGAGCTTGAAAATTGCGCCCTGTTCTGTGTGACTGAGACGCATAAACGGAAAGACATCGATAGACTGGCAGAAAGCCTGGAAGAGGCTTTAAAAGGAAAACAAGAATGATCCGTGAGCCTTTGATATTCGATATAAGTGATAAAGGCAAAAGAGCTTTTGCATTGCCTGAGCTTGATGTTCCATCCAGGGAGGATATTCTTGAGGGCCTTTCCCTTAGAGATGAGATAGAAGGATTTCCGCAGGTTTCCGAAGTAGAAATTGTCAGGCATTTTACGCGTCTTTCAAAAACAAATTATTGTGTAGATGAAGGTTTTTATCCCCTGGGCTCATGCACTATGAAGTACAGTCCTAAGATAAATGAAAAAATTGCCTCTCTTCCAGGGTTTGTATCATCGCATCCTCTTGCTCCGAATGATCTCGTTCAAGGTAACCTCGAGGTTCTTAAGACAACAGAAGAGCTTCTGGCCGAGATAACGGGAATGGACGCTTTCAGCCTTCAGCCTTCAGCAGGAGCACAGGGTGAATTGGTGGGTATGATGCTCATCCGTGCTTGTCTTGAAGAGAGGGGAAACCCAAGAAAGATAGTTCTCATTCCGGATTCAGCCCACGGGACAAATCCATCGAGCGCTCACATCTGTGGGTATCGTGTTCAGGAAATAAAATCCAATGAAAAGGGAACGATTGATCTGGCGGATCTTGACCAGCACATGACAGAAGATGTGGCAGCCTTGATGGTTACCAATCCGAATACTCTGGGGATTTTTGAGGCGGATATAAAAAAGATCGCGGAAATCGTTCACTCCAAAGGTGGTTTTGTTTACATGGATGGTGCCAATATGAACGCTTTGGTTGGAATCTGCAGGCCCGGAGACATGGATGTCGATGTGATTCATCTGAATCTGCACAAGACATTTTCCACTCCCCACGGCGGCGGCGGCCCTGGTTCCGGACCGGTTGGCGTGAAGCACGAATTGGAGCCTTATCTTCCCGTTCCCATAATTGAGAAAGAAGAGAATAAGTACATTCTAAGCTTTAACCGTCCAAAGAGCATTGGAAGAGTCAGGAGTTACTGCGGAAATTTTCTGGTTATTGTCAAAGCGTTGGCATATATTATATCCTTAGGACCGCAGGGGTTAAAGGAAGTCGCAGAGATTGCTGTTTTGAATTCTGATTATGTTCGTAAAAGCCTGGAGAATGAGTACCATCTTGAATACACTTCGCCAACTCTTCATGAGTGTGTTTTCTCGGATAAACTCCAGAAAAAAGATGGCGTGTCGAACATTGATATTGCAAAAAGACTTATAGATTTTGGAGTTCATCCTCCGACCATGTCTTTTCCCTTGATCGTTCATGGAGCTCTGATGATAGAGCCCACAGAGACCGAAAGCAAAAATGACCTTGACTTTTTCATCGGTGCCATGAGACAGATCGCAAAGGAGGCGAAGGAGAATCCTGAAATATTAAAATCTGCTCCGCACATATCTTATGTGAGACGTCTGGATGAGACGACTGCTGCACGCCAGCCTGTTTTGAGGTGGAATAAGTAAGATGAGTATTCAAAGCCTTATAATGAATCTTCAGAAGTTCTGGGATGACAAGGGATGCTATCTTGCTCAATCCTATGACCTTGAAGTTGGTGCTGGAACCATGACCCCTGATACTTTTTTTAGGGTTCTGGATGAAAGACCATGGAGAGTTGCCTATGTCCAACCATCACGGCGGCCCACAGATGGACGCTATGGAAAGAATCCTCATAGAGTCCAAAAACATTTCCAATACCAGGTCATCATAAAGCCCTCTCCATCGGATATCCAACAGATCTACCTTAAGAGTTTGGTTGCTTTGGGAATAAACCTCCAGGAGCATGATATTCGTTTCGATGAGGACGACTGGGAATCTCCAACTATCGGAGCCTGGGGTGTCGGATGGCAGGTCTTGCTGGATGGTCTGGAGATCACTCAATTTACTTATTTTCAACAGGCGGGAGGAATCGATCTTTTTCCAGTACCGGTCGAGATCACTTACGGTCTGGAGAGATTAGAAATGTTTATGGAGGTCAAAGATAACATCTATGACTTGAATTGGTCTAGGGATGTGAGCTATCGGGATCTGCGGCTTCTTGAAGAGAAAGAATTTTCAGAATACAATTTTAGCCATGCAAACATTAAAAGGCTCAGAGAATTTTTCCTCTTGAACGAGAAAGAAGCCAACCAGCTCATCGATAAAGATTTACTTTTACCCGCATATGATATGTGTCTCAAGTGTTCTCATTTTTTTAATCTTCTCGATGCCAGAGGAGCAATCAGTGTTACAGAAAGAGTTAAGATGATAGCCCAGATAAGAAGCCTGGTCACTCGGATAACACAAAAATACGTAGCCAAGGAGAACTTTTCCTGATGGAATTTCTCCTGGAGTTAAATACCGAAGAAATGCCCCCTCTCCATGTGAAGAATGCTCTCTCGCAAATCAAGGAAAAATTAGAGGCGGAACTCATTGCTCAGGATATTGATGTGGTACAGATTGAAACATATGGAACCAGCCGTCGTTTAATTGTTGTTGGTGGTTTCGCACCGAGACAGAAAAATAGAAAAGAAGAGATTATTGGTCCGCCTAAAGCCGTTGCCTATAGAGCAGACGGCTCTCCTTCTCCTGCTGCCAGGGGATTTGCCAGAGCTCAAGGAGTTAAAGTCAGTGAACTTGAAGTTATTAAAACAGAACGGGGAGAGTATCTGGGTTTTAGAAAGATCGAAAAAGGAAAACCCACTGGAGAGATTTTATCTGAGATTCTCCCTCAAATTGCTTCTTCCCTTTCCTTTCCTAAAACAATGAGATGGGGGGAAAGTTCTTTTCGGTTTTCCCGGCCGATAAAAAACATTTTATGTCTTTTCGGAGGAAAGGCGCTTTCATTTTCAATAGCAGGAAAACATGCGTGTGATTCAACAAGCGGTCATAAGATATTTTTCTCCAATAAAATAAAGATAAAATCATTCCCCCAGTTCAGGGAATCCTTGAGAGAGATGAAAGTCATAATTGATCCGGAAAGAAGAAAAAATATGATCTTAAGCCAGATAGAGAGAAAGTTAGCCTCTCTCAAAGCGCAGCTTTATCCGGATGACGAACTTCTGGAACAGCTTACATATGATGTCGAACATCCCCGTGTTTTGTTGGGTTCCTTTCCTGAGGAATATTTAGAGCTGCCCTTGGAAGTGTTAAGCACAGCCATGAGAGAAGGACAAAAACTTTTTTCTGTAGTAAGAGGGAAAAAGCAATTGCCCTACTTTTTAGGCGTGGCTGATGCCTTCCAAGATCCCAAGTCTCTTATCCGGAAAGGAAATGAAAGAGTGCTTAAAGCTCGATTGGAAGATGCCAGGTTTTTCTGGGAGCAAGACCGAAAAATCTCTATAAAAGATAGAGCGAACGGCTTGAGACGAATTATCTTTCAAGAAGAGCTCGGGAGCTATGGGGATAAAACCCAGCGTTTGAAGAAAATCGCTGCCTACCTTGCTGATAAAATCGAGAGCAGGGAGGTTAAAAACCAGGTTATTCAAGCTGCAGAGCTGGCAAAGGTCGATCTCCTCACGGAAATGGTCAGGGAATTTCCTTCTCTTCAAGGGAAGATAGGAGGGCTTTATGCACAGGAAGAGGGGTATACGGCTCCGGTTTGGAAAGCGATTTACGAACACTATCAGCCCATTAGCCTAAGTGATGAATCTCCCTTAACGCTTGCAGGAGCCATTCTTTCGATTGC
>DAOUYU010000034.1 GCA_030673995.1 Candidatus Aminicenantota bacterium | reverse complement strand
GTTAAATTGTTAAATTGTTTCATTAGGGTAAATTGTTAAACTGTTAAATTGCTAAAATATATTTATAAAGAATGCAACAGTTTATCAGTTTAACAATTTAGCAATATTCAAATTTAACCATTTAGCAATATTTATTTTTACTCCTCACTTTAAAAACGGGATTTTTATCTTAATTTTTTTTTGAATTTCATCGGAATTCACTGGCTTTGGTAGATACGGAATTTCTTTATCCTCCAGCACAGCTCTAGGATTATCCTTCACAAGTGCTCTTGCCCTATCCTCCCCTATTACCATCCCCGCTCTCTCCACCGCCTCTGATAATCTCGGTGCCAAAGAGCGCGCATTATGCCCATCACTCCCTATAAAATGAATTAAATTCAACTCTAGAAAACTAAACACAGCCTCCTCAGCCTCCCTTCCATAAATACCGGAGAAACTTCCGCTGTTGGCCTGAGTCAGAGCTCCCATCCGGACTAACTCATAAAGAAATGAAGGATTACGGACAAACACTGAGTTTCTCTCCGGATGGGCAATAATCGGCATTATCCCCTCACTCATTAATTCGAAAAAAAGCTCTTTAATGCCTGAGAAAACATGGTCAGAGGGAAATTCGACAAACATGTAAGAGCTCCTGTTCAGTACCAGATAGCTTCGATTTTTTCTTATCTCAACGATTAAATTATGGGAGATATGAACTTCAGCCCCACCCAGTATCTCAACCTTGATATTTTTCGCTTCGAGCGCCCTGCTGAGTTCTCTACACTTTTCTTCGATGATGCCTAAACCTTCATACACAAAATTATTACGGAAAAAATGAGGAGTGGCCACAATCTTCTCTATACCATCCCTCTCTGCAATCCCAGCCATCTCCACCGCCTCTTCCAGATTCTGAGCCCCATCATCAAGACCGGGCAGGATGTGGCAGTGCAAGTCTATCATTGCTCTTCTGTCTCTTCCTCTCCATAATAATGGTAGCTGGACCGGTAGTGATGATAATACGGTGAATAGTATCCCTCTCCTTTGGCCTTGACCTCGTTAAAGACCACACCAATAATCTTTCCATTAGCCCGTCTTAACTCCTCTACCGCTCGCAAAAAGGGCTTGCGTGTGGTCTCTCCGGCTTCAATGATCAAAACAGTACTATCTACGAAGGAAGAGATAATAACAGGGTCAACCACAACCAGCAGAGGAGGCGAATCAAGGAGAACAACATCAAACTTTTTTTTCACCTGGCCAAGGAGTTCCTTCATTCTGTTTGAATTGAGAAGCTCGGACGGATTAGGTGGAATAGGCCCGCTTGGAATGATCCAGATATTTTCTATGGATGTCTTCTGAATGACATCTTTTAAAGGAACCTTTCCCGTCAAAAAGCCGCTTAATCCCCTCACATTTTTTACCTTGAATATTCGATGAAGCCGGGGCTTCCTTAAATCCGAATCCACAAGGAGAACTTTCTCCTCAAGTTGAGAAAAGGCCACAGCCATATTAGCCAGAGTAGCTGTTTTTCCTTCCCCAGGAAGTGCGCTGGAAAAAGCAATAGTCTTAGGAGGGCTTTCCGCATGAGAAAGCAAAATAGAAGTCCTCACCGTCCTGTAATCCTCGGATATGAAAAATTTCGGGTGAATGTGATTAATGAGTTCAATTTCTTTTATATCCGGCAGGTTTTCCTCGCTCTTTGGATTTTCATCTTCAGAAGAGTAAGAAAATTTCTTTTTATATTTCGAATAATAGCCATATCTCTTTTTCTTCTTCATCCCTTCTGGAGGAATGTAGGGAATAATTCCCAATGAAGGAAGGCCGGTCAATTTTTCAACATCCTCCGGTCCCTTAACTGTATTGTCCAAATATTCCATAATAAAACAGAGGCCTACTCCCCCAAAAATACCGACAATCAAAGCCAGTATAAGACTCCGCTTCTTCTTCGGCGAAACAGGATTTCTGGGGACTTCTGCCTTATCAATAATGCTGATATTGCTGATCTTAAGCCCTCTCAGCCTTGCTGAAACCTGAGTCTCATTCTGCCTTTCCACAAGAGAATTGAGCTGTCTGCGCTTATTCTCAACCTCTATCTTTATGCTGTTATAGAGAATGGCATTGCTGTCCATCCTGACCACTTCAGCCCTGTGATCCTCAAGCAGACGCTTTAAAGATACCTCCTTTTTTTTAGCAGACCGGTATTCTCTCTCAGCTCCATCCACTGCCTTTTTTATCTCGCTTCTAAGCCCCTCCCTCATGCTGTCAAGCTTTGCCTTGAGCTGAATCATCTCAGGATAGCCGGGCCTAAATATTTTGCTCTTCTCCTCATACTCATTTTTAATATGGGAATACTCAGTTTTGAGCTGCTGAAGCAGAGGATTATCTGCAAATTGAGGCAGGGAGTCCGCATCTAATTCCTTCAACTCACGGTAAATGGCCTCTGCTTCGATACGTTTAATCTCGGATTTTGTTAAAGCTTCTGTTAAATCAGCAAATTTGCTGATTGCCGCACTCTCTGTAGGACTTAAAAAGAAGAGTTCCTTCTCCTTGCCGTATCTTTGAAGTTCCCTTTCTTTTGCCGCTAAATCTTCCCTCACATTGGCAATCTGTTCGCTCAGAAAATAAGAAGCCTGCTGGGTTGTCTCATATCTTTTTTCAACAGAAAAGCTTATAAACTCTTCAGCTAAAGTATTTACTATATCAGCACACAGAAAAGAATAAGGAGATTTGTAGCTCACCTCTACCAATTTTGTGTTGCGTATAGGTGAGACCTCTATGTTTCCCTGAATACCCCCTGCCACTTCAGAATAAGGGTTTAAAGGAATTTGAGATTTTAAACCTTCCTCTTCCGATTTTCTCTTAGGTAAAATCAAGCCTTTTAAGGATGCAAAAAAGCTCTTTTTTGGCTTTTTTCCTGCTCCAAACTCTGGCCGAGATAAAAGATTCATTCTTCTAGTCACTCTTTCTGCTAAAGATTTGCTTTTAAGAAGCTTTAGCTGTGTATTGTAAAATCTCAAATCTACTGCACGACGCTGATAACCAAATGCATCTTCTATACTCAATATTCTTGAGCTTTCTTCTTCAATAAGTAAAGTTATTTTGGCTTCATATATAGGAGTTGCAGTAAAAATTTTTATAGCAACAAATAAAATAAGCACACCCACAAAAACAACAATTATCCTTTTCCTCTTTACAATCACTCTCCAGTACTCTAACAAATCCACCTCTTTCTCTCTTTCTTCTCTATGATCCGTTTCAAAATCCATTTTTCTTCCCTTTTTATTTTTTTATATTTAAATACTATATTTAAAATATCGTCTCGGGCACATAAACCACATCATTTTCCAATAATTGTATATCCTTCTTCTTCCCCTTAATAATATCCTTCACATTCACTTTTATCTTCTGTTCCTCTCCGTCTTTATCAATTCTTTTTATAAGCACATTACGTTTTGAGGCCCGCTCTGAAAATCCCCCAGCCTGGGCAATAGCCTGAAGGAGTGTGGGTATATTGGACTTTTTGACCTTAAAAGCTCCGGATCTTTTTACCTGGCCAAAAACGTAAATGAACACCTCTTTATCCACCGGAATATTTATAATATCATTCGCTTCCAGAGGTATATTCAGGCTGGCATCTCCTTCTACTATCAAATTATCAATCGAGATCTTTAAAGCAGTGCTTGAGCCATCTTGAAGCTGGCGGATAACTATGATTTTATCTCCTGCATTCTCAGTAAGTCCTCCAGCTTCAGAAATAAGCTGAAGCAGTGTCTGGCGCCCGATAAGCTCATAAGGACCAGGCTTTCCAACCGCCCCAAGTACAGATATTCTTTTGCTTTGGTACTCCTTTATAAAAACCGTTAATTGAGGGCTCTGGAGGTATTTTTCTTCAAGTAGCTGACTTAACTTTTTTTCAAGCTCAATTTTGGTTAAACCTTCAACCTCAATTTCGCCTAATAAGGGAAGAGTTATTTTCCCACCTTCTGAAACCCGCACAGTTTTATTCATATCATCCAGGCCAAAAACACTTATCTCTAGAAGATCCTTAGCCCCTATTTTATAATCCGCCTTATACCTCTCCTGCCCAAAGAAATAACAAGAAACTAAAAATAATAATACTATCGATATAGCAACCCTTTTCCTTCTCACCTTTCTCTCCTTATCGATTTTAAAGTATATAATCATAACTGTTTTAATAATCTTCTCACATTTTATGTATTACGTTTAACTATTTTAGCAAAGAGCAAACTTCGTTATCTTCAAAATTCATAAGTAATATAACCACCAAAAAACATCCTCTCTCTGTTCTCCCAATAATAATTCGACTCTCTCTTCCAGAAATTGACCATCAATCCGATTCCCGTATTTCTTATAATCCTGAAAACAAAACCCGCAGCGTGAGTACGGTATATATTTTTCATTTTTATCTCTTCGTAACTTCCATCAGGCATTCTAAGTGAAATTAGCTCTGGATAATTGGCCTTCCCAAGGCTCAAATTATAATCCACTCTCAGAAATTTTGTTAAATAAAAAGATATCCCCACGCCGTACCTGTCTTCATTGTAAAATACATTGTTTGTCCAGTAAGAAAAATGAATATCTCTGTTATAATTAAGGCGAAATCCAAAACGGGCCAGCCTGAAATTAAGACCGGATTTGCCAACAAATCCTGTAAAGCCTTTCTTCTCTTCAATTATGGGAATAAGCTTCTTATAGCCAAGCGATAAAGTCCCTCTCACTCTCCCCAAAAGTGGAAATCTGATCCCCGAATAAACTTGGTAAGAAGATGAGTCTCGCCAGCTAGATTGAACATGCTCAAATTTGTATTCGGTATATCCTCCTCCTATAAAAAAAAAGCTCTCTGAAAAGACTCTGTAATAAAACTCAAAATTTCCATTTTTCTCTTTGCGGTTTAAAGCGCGTGAGAGATAAATCTCTTCCCCGGGGAGTGTAATATCCTCATAGCTAATCTTTCTGATAAAGCCAGAAAATCCAAAAGATGTGCTTCGGGCCGTTTCATAAAAAAAACGACCATTATAACTTCTAGTCTTCTCATTCGCCCGGACATCAAATTCACTCGAAGCGCGCCGCCTTCTGTTACTATAAGAATAATTCCCTGAAATAACGAAACGATTGAGAAAAAGAAATTTAAACGCTGGGGATAAGGTGTTATTCCACCTTCTCTCCCTTTTTTGCTCAAAATAATAAACACATTCCGGATTCTCCGTGAAAGAAAAAATTAAATAATTTCGAAAAAGAAAGTATAATTTGATCTCAGGCGAAACAGTCCCTGTGAAATCAGAAGCGGGATTGTCCTCCTCTCGTTGATAATAAACATTATCATCATAACCGATATTTTTAAAATTGATTGTTGGAAGAATCCGGAATGGTCCAAGTCGTAACTTAGCTTTTTTTACAATCTGATCAAGCTCAAATTTGAATGATTGATAACTCTGCCCATATGAAGAAATTGAAATTAGAAATAGCAACAGGAAAAACATAGACAATAAAAAGAAAACATTAAATGACTTTCTCATTCTAATCTTTATGTGAGTTTTTAAGCATTTCTTCTGCTTTCGCGGCATCCCTCAATTAGGTGGACGCCATTGGACTAATGGCATTTCCTATGAGCAGCCTTTATATATCTGAGCTGACCTGTCCCCCATCATTGTACTACCGTTTAAGTTAAATTTTTCATCTCAAAAGCCTCTGGGGCTGGCGGTCTGTAACCCAGAGAACTGTGAGGCCGGAGCTGATTATATTTCCTTCTCCAGCGCTCTATGATCACCTTTGCCTCCAATAATGTATCAAATATTTCTCCATTCAGCAACTCATCTCTGAACTTTCCGATAAACGATTCTACATAGCCATTCTCCTAAGGACTTCCTGGTTCTCTGTATAGAGTTGTTACCCCGAGATTCAACAGCCATTTTCTTACTGCTTTCGCTGTGAATTCCGGAGCATTATCTGAGCGAATATGATCAGGTGTCCCTCGACTGTAAATTTCACTTCTATAAGTGGGGCAGGAAGATTCGACTCCTCATATTGACAGGCAGGAAGACCTAACCTATACTTATTATCTAGAAAAAGATCAAGCATAGATTTTCATTCTAAATTTATCTTTGAATACAATGACTCAAATAGAAGAAGCAAGAAAAGGCAATATCACTTCCTCTCTGAAAAAAGTTGCTGAGGAGGAAGGATTTGCTCCTGAAACCCTGCTCGATTTAGTTTCAAAGGGAAAGGTTGTCATTCCTCATAATCCCAACCACTCCCCTATCCATCCTGTGGGCATCGGTCAAAAGCTCAGAACAAAAGTCAATGTGAATATCGGAACTTCAATGGACTTTCCACAGGAAGAAAACGAACTCAAAAAAACTGAAATTGCCTTAAAATATGAAACCGATACACTGATGGATCTCAGCACAGGCGGCGACATCACGAAAATCCGCATGATGATCCTCGAAAAAGCCCGCATCCCATTGGGCACTGTTCCTGTCTACCAAGTGGCCATCGAAGCTATCGATAAACAACGCGCCATCGTCGACATGAAGGAAGACAATTTGTTTTCTGTCATCGAAGCTCAAGCCAAAGAAGGTGTGGATTTCATGACGGTTCACTCCGGGCTGACTTCTAAAGCCATAGACAGGTTGAAGAATCAGGGAAGAGTGGCTGATGTTGTCTCTCGAGGCGGTGCCTTTCATCTTGCCTGGATGCTTCACAACCAGAAAGAAAATCCCCTTTATGCCGGCTTTGACCGGCTGCTTGAAATAGCTCATAAATACGATATAACGTTGAGCCTTGGAGACGGTCTTAGACCAGGCTCCATCCTTGATGCTACAGACCGTCCTCAGTTAGAAGAGCTTTTAACTCTGGGAGAACTTGTTGAAAGAGCCTGGGAACAAAATGTACAGGTCATGGTGGAAGGGCCAGGACATATACCATTAGATCAGGTCGAGATGAACATAAAGCTTCAGAAACGTGTGTGCCATGAAGCACCCTTTTATGTTTTGGGTCCCCTGGTTACGGATATCGCTCCTGGCTACGATCACATAGTCTCGGCAATAGGGGGAGCAATAGCGGCTGCAGCCGGAGCAGATTTTCTCTGTTATGTCACGCCCTCCGAACACCTCGGTCTTCCATCGGTAGATGATGTCAGAGAAGGACTCATTGCCACCAGGATTGCCGCTCATGCGGCTGATATTGTGAAGGGTGTAAAAGGGGCATCAGACCGAGATTTAAAGATATCTGAAGCCCGGAAAAAACTCGACTGGGCTGAGCAAGAGAAACTTGCCCTAGATCCCTATAAATTCAAAGATATCAGAAAAGAAAGAAAGTCGAAATCAGCGGCCTGTTCCATGTGCGGTGATTTTTGTGCCCTGCAGATCGTAAGCGAATTTCTCAACTCTAAAGATGGAAAGGCTGATGACTTCTGCTTCTAAAAAACTCCTCTTCGGCACAGCAGGAGTGCCTCAATCTGCATCTGCGGCTTCAACCTTATCCGGTATTCAGCGAATCTCAGAATTGGGACTTGACTGTCTTGAGATCGAGTTTGTCAGAGGTGTAAAAATAGGCAGCGACATGTGCCAAAAAATCAGAGAAAAAGCAAAAGCGCTCAACGTAAGCCTCAGTGTTCATGCTCCCTACTATATTAATTTGAATTCTCTTGAGGAGGGAAAAAGGCTGGCCAGCCAGGAAAGACTTCTGACCTCGGCCCGAATGGCAGAGAAGTGCGGGGCAAAGAGTGTGGTGTTTCACGCAGGCTATTATGGAGGGACTGACCCTGAGCAGGCATACAAAACCATCAAAAAAGGCCTTCTGGATATTGTCTCCATCGTGAAATCAGAAAGAAATCCCGCCACCTTCAGGCCTGAAACTATGGGGAAAAAATCGCAGTTCGGGTCACTTGAGGAAATTCTTTTCCTCTGCCGCGATGTGGACGGAATCCTTCCCTGCATCGATTTCTCCCATCTCCATGCACGAGAAGGGAAAATGAATAGCTACAATGAGTTCCACCGGATTTTAAAAAAAATTGAAAAAAAGTTGGGGAAAGAAGCTTTAAAAAACATCCATATTCATATCACGGGTGTCCATTATTCCGCTAAAGGAGAAATAAAGCATTTAAACCTGAAAGATTCAGATTTTCGCTATGATGACTGGATCCAGGCTCTGAAAGATTGCACAGTTGAGGGCATGGTTATCTGTGAAAGCCCCAACCTGGAGCAGGATGCAAAAATGCTTAAAAACCTTTATTATAGTCAGGAGTAAGGATTAAGGAGTAAGGAAGAAGCTCATAGCTCATGGCTCATAGTAAGAAAGAAGGATTAAGGATTAAGGATTAAGGATTAAGGGGGAAGGATGAAGAAATATACATTATTGATTAATGGAAAATGGAAAGAATCTAAAGACAGAAGAGAAATAAAATCTCCTTATGACCAGAGTCCTGTCGGAAAAGTACACTTTGCTGGAAAGGAGGAAACAGAAGAGGCTATCGCTTCTGCCCATGAAGCTTTCTCTGAAACAAAAAAGCTATCAAGCCATGAGCGTTCTCAAGTGCTGGAGAAAATCTCGTCGGAGATAGAAAATAGAAAAGAAGAGCTGGCCAGATCAATCACTCTCTCTGGAGGAAAACCGATCAAATCCTCACGGATTGAGGTCGAAAGAACGGTCAGCACGTTCAAAATTGCTTCAGAAGAAGCCAAAAGAATCGATGGAGAAATCATCCCTCTGGACTTGAGCGTTCAAACGAAGGAGAGGTGGGGCCTTGTGAGACGATTCCCCATCGGTGTTATAAGCGCCATCTCACCCTTCAATTTTCCCCTCAATCTCGTCGCCCACAAGGTTGCACCGGCCTTTGCTTCAGGGAACTCCGTTGTCCTGAGACCTTCCTCACAGGTTTCCATCACATCGCTTCTTCTCGGAGAAATCATCAACGAAACTGATTATCCTGCGGGCGGAATGAATATCGTTCCTTCAAGCCATGAAGCTGCCGGAAGTCTTATCGAAGATAAAAGGATAAGAATGATCACATTCACCGGAAGCCCGTCTGTCGGATGGGACCTGAAGAGGAAAGCATACAAAAAAAAGGTGACACTGGAACTTGGCGGGAATGCAGCCGTAGTCATAGAACCCGATGCAGACCTGGATTCTATCCTCCCCAGGATAGTGCTGGGCTCCTTTTCTTACTCGGGACAAATCTGCATCTCTATTCAGAGGATCTTTCTTCATGAAAAAATCTACGACCGGTTTATGGCTGATTTCATCAAAGCCACAAAGGAACTTAAAATGGGAAATCCTATTGAAGAAGAGACGGACATAGGACCCATGATAAATCTGGAAGCTGCAAAGCAGACTGAGGAATGGGTCTCGGAAGCAGTAGAAAACGGCGCAAAGATCATTACTGGCGGCAGAAGAGACGGTGTAATGTTTGAGCCGACAATCCTCGAAAATGTTAAGCCCGAACTTCGCATCTCCTGGCTGGAAGCTTTCGCTCCTGTTGTGGTGGTCTTCCGTTATAAGGACTATGAAGAGGCTTTAAAAGGAGTCAATTATTCAATCTACGGCCTTCAAGCCGGAATTTTCACCAACGACCTGAAAAAGGCTTTCCAGGCTTTTGAAGTACTGGATGTAGGAGGCGTGATTGTGAATGATATCCCCACCTTCCGAGTCGACCACATGCCCTATGGTGGAGTGAAGGAATCGGGCTTCGGCCGCGAAGGCCTGAAATACGCCATCGAAGAAATGACCGAACTGAAGCTCATGGCGATCAATTTAAGTATTTAAGCTCTGGGGCCATACCCCATTTTTGCAATGACATTTTATTTTTCCTTGACACCTTTTCCTTAGAATCCTAAACTAAAGCTTAATTCATACCTTTTTAAATTTATCTTCACTCGGAGGTATTTTATGAAAGTCATAAGCTTGGCTAAGGTCAGGGATACGATAAAAGACCTGGTTCAGAAAGCAAACTTCGAACTCCAGGATGATGTCCTTGATGTCATCAAAGATATGGAAGAAAAGGAAGAATCTCCAGCAGGAAAAGAAGTCTTTAAACAAATTCTTGATAACGTAAAAATTGCCAGAGATGAAAAATTAGGTCTTTGCCAGGATACTGGTCTTGCCGTGTTTTTTGTCGAACTCGGAGAAGATGTAGAACTTCAAAAAGATGGCGGTCTGGGCAGCCTGAGTGAAGCTATCACAGAGGGCACACGTGCCGGTTATGAGGAAGGATATCTCCGAAAATCCGTTGTCGAGGACCCCATCCGAAGAAAAAACACCGGCGATAACACACCTGCTTATATACACTGGGAACTTGTTCCAGGAGATGCCTTTAAAGTAACGTTTATTGCTAAAGGCGGGGGAGCTGAAAACATGAGTGCTGTGCAGATGTTTGCACCGGCTGCTGGAATGGAAGGTATTGAAGACTTTGTGGTTGAAACCGTGGATAAAGGAGGCTCCAATCCCTGCCCACCGATTATTGTCGGCGTGGGTGCCGGTGGTAACTTCGAATATTCTGCTCTCCTGGCTAAAAAGGCCCTTTTGAGAAGGCCGCTTGGCTCTCACAGCTATGATCCTTTTTACGCAGACATGGAGAGAAGGCTGCTCGAGAGGATTAATAATTTAGGGATAGGACCTCAGGGAATGGGTGGAAGGATCACGGCATTAGCCGTTCACGTTGAAGCCTTTCCCTGTCACATCGCCTCCATGCCTGCTGCGGTAAACATCCAATGCCATTCCCACAGAGTACTGAGCTTCGAACTATAAAGCTAAAGAAGATAGAGGAGCTAGGCTGACAAGAAAAGGGAGAAACGCAAGGTTTTTTCTCAAGGCAATTGAAAGTCATAAAGAAAACAATTCAAAAGGGCTCGCCGGAACCCCTCGATGATGGAGGAATGAATGCCATCAAAAGGTTATGTTGAAATTTCTGTTGAAAGCTGTAAAGGATGTAATTTTTGTGTGATCCACTGTCCCACCGAGTGTTTGGCGCTTAACACCTCTGATACAAATAGCTACGGCTTATACTACGCCTACCTGACTGATGAGGAGAAATGTATTGCCTGTCAAAACTGTGCAGTAATCTGTCCGGATGCGGCAATTACGGTCTATAAAAAGGCGGCTTAACTTTCAATCAGGGAGGAAAAGTTGGGTGAAATAACATTTATGAAAGGTAACGAAGCCCTGGCAGAAGCAGCCATCCGCTCAGGCCTTCAGGGCTACTTCGGATATCCGATAACCCCACAGTCAGAGGTGATAGAATATCTGGCCCAGCAGAAGCCAAAACACAACTACGTTCTCATTCAGGCAGAGAGCGAACTGGCCGCCGCTAACATGCTCTACGGAGCAGCCGGGGCTGGAGGCCGTGTGATGACAACAACATCCTCCCCTGGGTTCTCATTGATGCAGGAAGGAATCTCCTACATCGCCTGTACTGAGCTTCCCTGTGTGCTTGTTAACGTGGTACGGGGAGGCCCTGGGCTGGGAACCATTCAACCCAGCCAGGGCGACTATTTCCAGGCCACCAGAGGCGGCGGTCATGGGGATTACTATACACCAGTGCTGGGACCGAACTCAGTCCAGGAAATGGTGGACCACGTTTATCTGGCCTTTGAGCTGGCCGACAAATACCTTACGCCGGTCGTGATTCTTTCCGACGGTGCCATCGGCCAGATGATGGAAAAGGTAATCCTGCCTGAACCCATACAATACAAACCCAATAAACCATGGGCTACTACAGGGAAGACAGTCGACAGGGAAAGAAAAATACTCACCTCCCTCTTTATTGAGTCCGAAGTTATGGAAAAAAGGAATTTAAAACTTCAGGAAAAATTTAAAACAATCAAAGAAAATGAAGTCCGTTTTGAAGAATATCAGACAGACGATGCTGAAATTATCGTGGTCGCTTACGGTCTTTGTTCACGGATTTCAAAAAAAGTTGTTGAGTTTGGCCGGGAAGCCGGAATTAAAATGGGCCTTTTCAGGCCAATCACTCTATGGCCGTTCCCCTTGAAACAGCTAGAAAA
>DAOUYU010000073.1 GCA_030673995.1 Candidatus Aminicenantota bacterium | reverse complement strand
AAACCTAGCGCGTATGCCAATTTCGCCACCTGCCCTTAGATGACAAAGACATAATAAAATGACAGATATCGTTAAAAGCCTCTTTGCATTGGTGAGGTAAGATTTATTTCAAAATGAAGGTATGATATTGAATAATATTTATATCATAGTGTTAATGGCTTTGTCAATCAGACAATTGCGGGATTGTTCGTTCGCGTCTTTTCGAGCTGCTTAGCCGAAGCCCCCTAGCGTAATATTTTTCTAAGTTTTTTAGCCCATGCAGGATCAATTTTTGTTAATTGTTTATAAACATCTCGGGCACTTTGGTTGTCACGAAGATTCATGTATACGACCGCCAGATTGTAGTAGGCTACTGCATAATTAGGTCTAAGCTCAATGGTTTTCTTTAAGGATGCAAGAGCGTCATTATGCCTCTTGAGCTGCATATAAGAAACAGCCATATTAAACCAGCCATCAGAGTTCTCAGGAGCTATTTCTACTAGTTTTTCATATGCCCACAAAGCTTGAGAATAATTTTTTATTTGAAAGCTGCAATTGCCAATATTTGCGTAAGCATATTCGAAATTTGGCCTTAATACTAGAGCGCTCTTAAAAGTTTGTATGGCCTCCTTATATTTTTTAAGCATAAAATACATGTAGCCAAGGTTATAGACCGCATCAGCATCATTCGGTTTGAGTTCGATTATTTTTTTTGCAGCCTCAATTGCCTTGTCGTGCATCTTAGCTTCGTTATACATACTCAGTATGGTTCTATAATAGAGAGTTGCATCTTCTGGGGTTAGTTGTGCTAGAAATTTATAGATTTCTTCAGCTTTTTCATATTGAGCAGTTTTAAGAAAGCTCTGAGCAAGGTCTTGGTTGATCTTCACATCCTGAGGATTCCCTTTCAGGGCACCTTGGAAAGCTGTGATTGCATTCTCGTAATCACCTAGCTCTCTTCTACATAAACCAAGACGATAATTCGCTTCCCATGACTTTTCAGGTTTTGAATCGAGGAATCTTTCGTAGGCATCACATGCCTTGGTATATTCCTTCAACTCTTCATAAGCATTTCCTATTTGATAATATTTCTCTGCATAGTCAGAATTTAGCTGGATGGCTTTTTCCAGGGAAGGAATGGCCTCTTTATATCGTCGCATACTAAGATAAACAATTCCTAATCCAAGATGAGCCTCATCTTTATTATCATTCAGTTCGATTACTTTTTTGTAAGATAATACAGCTGCCTCATAATTTCTTTGTCTGGAATAAACAGAGGCTAAGAGAGAGTGAATCTCGATATTCTGGGGGTCAGTCATTAAAACTCTATTCAAGTATTTTTCAGCCAAACCAGTCTCATCGAGTTTGAGAGCGATTTTTCCTGCAATAGAAGCGGCTTCAGGGGTTTTAAGGTATTCTTCAGGCTGCCACTTTTTAAATTTAACTAAAGTTTCTTGCTGTAATGATTTCAGGACGTTGGAAGGTACAACGAACTTCAGTCTCCTTTCGATAAAAATGGTCATCCCCATAACTTGACCATTGGTATCCAGTAATGGCCCGCCACTGAAGTTCTCGGGAATCGAAAGAGAATCCTCTATAACCTTTTGAGTGGATGAAAGCTCATGAATATTTCTGACTTCACCCTCGAAACCTACTAGCGCCCCCACTTCGTTACTTCCGATGGCAATGACTTTTTCACCCTTTTCTAACTCGTCTGAGTTTCCCAGAGTAAGTGGTGGTGTCTTTCCCTTGATTTTCAAAAGCGCGATGAAAAAATTTTTATCTACTCCTAATACTCCTTCAACCTTTATTTTCTTCCCTTGAAAATTTTTTCCTTCCATGGATTTGGCTTGACTGACCAGAAGGTAACTGGTTACCAGAACTCCTTTTTCTACAACGAAACCCGATCCTTCAAAGAGGAGTTCTTTGTTTTCTCCGTAGGATGTAAGAGCAATGACACTCGCAGCATTGTTTTCGAATACTTTTGAGGCCTCGTCAGTTTGTGAAAAGAGGAAAGCGAATGGAAGAAGGAACAGAACAAAAATCGAGATGGTCTTTATTGCTTTGTTTTCCTTCATATTACGACCTCCTTTTATAATTGTGAATAATCTTTATACTAAAGTCAAAATGATAAGTAAATTTACACTTTGAGGAATAGTCTGTCAAATTTTTCTTAAAAATTGACAAAAAATTTTCTCTCAGGTAGCCTGAAAAAGTACTAAACACATATGATAATAATACAAAGACGCACGCTTTTAAAGAATGAATTCAAAAAATAAAGCTTTTCTTATTTATTTTTTAAGCCTTGGGGGAATAGTGATTTGGTTAGGCGTTATATTTCTCGCTCCTTATCTGAAAAGCCGCTCTTCAGATCTGAACATCTTTATCTATGTTTGTTTTTCACCCACCTGTCATCAGATCCCATCACGATCTTTTTTCCTTTTTGGCTATCCTCTTGCCGTGTGCGGTCGGTGTCTCGGCCTTTATTTTGGATTTCTGGGAGGAACGGTACTCTATCCATTCCTTAAGGGATTCTCCAATCTGAATTTACCAAAAGCACGGACTTTCATTCTTTTATCCTTGCCTATCGTTATTGACACCATGGGAAATTTCTTTCGTCTCTGGATGACTCCCATTTGGTTACGCTTTCTTATTGGATTCCTCTGGGGAACGATACTTCCTTTTTATTTTATTAGAGGATTTACTGACGTTTTTTTAAGGAAAAATAGGAAATAATTTTATTCCTCCAGGCGAGGGCTGAGTGGAGACTAAATCATGAGAAAAGCTGGGCGGTTATGTTTCACAATATGGGAGCTGTCCGCATCTTGTTTAATTCGAGCCGAAGGTTTTGGGGGATAGCCGCAGCGACCATTGAAGATTTAGCCTTTGGAATTTGCTCTTCGAGGGGACCCGACGGAGTTATAAAAAAGAGAGCATAAGCGGAGGCTAAGTGTATAGAAAACCGTGAGCAAGGCTGAGCGGGCATGGTTTCTTTCCCGAAGGGAGAGAAGAGCGAAGCCTGTATCCGAGCGGGATTTCCTCGCTGGGGAAATCCAGCGTGTTTTCGAATCACTTAGCCGGAGCTTTTCTGAAGGGGAGCAAGGCTATTCCCCAAAACCTTTTCTGAACACACGCATAAATTCCCCTTGAAATTAAATCACAAAACAAAATAGAATAGGATAAACTGATGAAGAAGGAGGAAGGATGAATAATCAAAGGCCGGAAATGTTCGTACCAGCTTTGATTGGTGGAGGTGTAGCGGGCGTTCTTTCGGGAATCCCACTTTTTAATTGTCTCTGTTGCCTCTGGATTATCGGAGGAGCAATGCTTGCTTCTTATCTCCTCGCCAAAAATTCTCCTGTCGCTTTAAGTACCGGAGATGGGGCTATCGTGGGTGCTTTCTCAGGGATTATAGCTGCTGTGGTACATACGGTAATAAGCATTCCTTTTGCCAAGGTTACTGCTGATCTTATGCAAAAATTCCTAGAATATCTTCCCGAATACACAGAAGAAATGCCCTCTGGATTGAAAAACTTAATGAGAGGTGGAGGGGAAGGAATAAGCATTCCTCTGTTTTTTTTAGGATTGGTGATTACGGCCATTGTTTTTTCTATTTTAGGAGTATTGGGAGGCATTATAGGCATTTCTCTTTTCGGCAAAAAATTCCTTCCTGCTAAGCCTGAAGGAGGCGGTGATGTTCCTAAAGACACAAGTTATCGTTAATCCTGAGTCTAATAAGGGAAAAACCAGAAAAAGATGGAATCACATAAAGGGAGCTCTAAAGAGTTTCCTGAAAGAATTTAAGTGCGAATTTACGGAAAAGCCTTTACAGGCAATTGAAATATCAAGAGCTGCACTTAAAGAAGGCACAGAGCTGGTCGTTGGTGTTGGCGGAGATGGTACAATGAATGAAATCGCCAACGGTTTCTATGAAAATAGAAAAATCATCAATCCGGAAGCGGCTCTGGGAATTGTGCCTTCTGGAACAGGCTGTGATTTTACCAAGAGCCTGAGTATTCCTCTGGGGCTTAAGAATGCCTTAGAGGTTATTACTCAGGCTCCTTCTTCTTTGATAGATATTGGAAGGGTGAGATTTAAGGGGAACTCAGGTGAAGGGCAGGAAAGATTTTTTCTTAACGTTTCAGACTTTGGTATAGGTGGCGATGTTGTCAAGAAAGTAAACGAGAATAGGATGAAAAGAAAGGCCTCCTCTTACCTGAAGTGTCTCATCTCCACTTTTCTCTCTTATAAGAACAAAAGACTAAAAGTAAAAATTGATGATGAAGAGCTTCCTGTCGATGAATACCTGATTGGAACAATTTCAAACGGGAGGATTTTTGGCAGAGGGATGAAAATTGCTCCAGAGGCAAAACTGGATGATGGGCTTTTTGATGTGGTCCTGGTAAAAAGGATGAAAGTTTTAGAATTTTTCAGAAATGTTTGGAGAATCTATACAGGGACTCATTTATCCCATCCGAAAATATCGCTGATACGTGGCACTAAGGTAGAAGCTATTGCTGTCGACGAAGAGAATGATGTCCTTATAGAAGTTGATGGGGAACAGCTAGGTAAATTGCCGGCTACTTTTAAGATTATTCCCCGCAGCATTCTAGTCAAAGGCTATCTATAAAAAGCAAAAGGGTATCAGCAGCTTTTATGAATGATTCAGGCAGCCTGGATCATTCACGAGTCGTGTTTGCTGCAGCGGCAAGGCAGCAGCCCATGAAGCTGTAGTGAACTACCGCGAATGGGCTGCAACGAAGAAAAAAAAGGGGACAGTCCCCTTTTTTTTACGCCCGCAGGGTAAAAACTGCCTATATAATAAAGAAAAACTTAAAAAAAAGCGCCCCCCTTGATACACTGAAAAAGCAAAATAATGTGCTTATTTCATAGATATCGATTATTAGTATCGGCAGTTTTTATGAATGATTCAGGTTAGTTTTTTTTGTCTTTGTTCTTGTTATAAAGAGAACGATCGTTTGTCAGAACCACTCTTCCGGAAGAGTCAATATATTTATAGATCTTAGTCCTGACTCTTATGGTTAAGTGACGGTATGTTGCCTTTACTTTTTCAATGTAATTTATCGTTTCTGGATAGGGAGGGATTCCGCCATATTTTATTATAGCTGCTTGGCCTGCGTTATAAGCTGCCAGCACATGGTCAGTGCTATTATAATAAAGTTTACACATATCCTTTAAATATTTCGCTCCGCCCTTGATGTTTTCTCTCGGGTCAAACGGATTCCTCACTCCGTAGCGCTCTGCTGTCGCAGGCATCAGTTGCATTAATCCCATAGCTCCTTTGTTTGAGACAGCTCGGGGATTATAGTCAGATTCGATGAGAATGATGGAATGAATCAAAGCGGGTTCAAGATCGTACTCTTTTGCAATCTCTTTGATTATTCCGTCATACTTCTTCTGCAATTGTGGTTTAACCTGAGTTTCCAGGCTAGAAGAATATAAGCCAGTAAAGAAAAGACACACCAAAAACAGGAAAAGTTTTAATCTGATGGATTTTAGATCTTTGATCATTTTCTCTATTTTATAGTTTGATAGTCTTATGATGTCAAAATTTCAGGATTTTTTCAATCCTCTCTAAAGGTGATTTTTTCTTAACCCCCCTCAACGATAATGAAGTATGTATCCTGGATTATTCACAAGTCGAGATTGCTGCAACGAAGCCGATCGGGCATAGTTTGGTTCTTTCTTTTTACTACCATGGTTTGGGGAATAGCTACAGCGACCATTGAAGATTTAGCCTTCGAAGTTCGGCCTTCGAGGGAAGTTGACGAAGTCAACCGGCCGAGATGTTTGAGCATGAGACAAGAAAAAGACACGAGTTATGTTATGAAATGAGTATACGACGTATGAAATGAATCAAGGTGCGGAGTTTCGAGGCCGCCTAGAAGGCCGAATGGAGAATGGCGTTAAAAATCTGAAGGGGAGCGAAGCTATTCCCAAACCTGGATTATTCAGGCTACTTGGAGTTTACTTGATCAGTCTTTCCAGAATTAAATAGCTTTTTTTTATGACCCGATCCAGCTGTTCGGGCTTTGTGCCTCCTGCTTGGGCGAAGTCAGGACGGCCTCCTCCCCCACCACCCAGCATCGGGGCAATTTCCTGAATTAAATCATTAGCCTGTATACGATTGATTAAATCTTTTGTTACAGCCATGACCAGAAAAGCTTTTTGTTCGGATGCCATTCCCAGGATAACAATTCCCGAACCGAGCTTCTGTTTGAGAGAATCAGCCAGCTCTCTAAGTTCTGTATTGTTCAGTCCTTCTACCTTTTGTGCAAGAACGGGAATTCCCTTAACTGGCTTTATCGTTGGTTCGTCAGAGGCTGATACTTTATCTTTATCTTTTATTTTTAGCTCTTTTTTCTCTATCTTTCCATATTTCAGATTGGCAAGTTTTTGTCTTAAGGATTTGGCTTCTTTCTCCTTTTCTTTTAAGGAATCCTTCAATTTATCGATCTGTGATGTGATCTCTGTTCTGGGAGAACCTACGGTCTGTTGGATCCCGTTTATAATCTCATCTGTATCCTGGACATGTTTTAATGCTTCTTCTGCCGTTAAAGCCTCAATCCTCCTCATCCCTGCGGCAATACTGGATTCTGAAATGATTTTAAACAGGCCCAGTTGACCTGTCGAATGCGCGTGAACTCCACCGCAGAGTTCCTTGCTGAAATTGTTGATGATGACCATTCTCACTTTCTCACCATACTTTTCCTCAAAAATGGCCACAGCACCTTCATTTAAGCCTTCTTCCAGAGTCGTGATTTGAGTCTTAACCTCAATGTCCTCTCTGATTTTTTCGTTGATAAGCTGCTCAATTTGCCTCAGTTCAGAACTGCTTAAAGGGGCAAAATGGGTGAAGTCAAAGCGGAATCGTTCGGCTGATACGAGTGAGCCTGCCTGTTTGATATGGTCGCCAAGTATCTGTCTTAAGGAAGCATGGAGAAGATGAGTCGCAGTATGATTGTTGCTTATGGCTCTGCGCCTTGAAGGGTCAACAGAGGTTTCGACTTTGTCATTTTCTTTAATTCTTCCTGATAAAACTTTGACCCTGTGGGCAATAATTCCGGGTATTGGATAGTAGGCATTCTCGACAACCGCTGAAAAATGAGGATTTTTCAAAATCCCTGAATCGCCAATTTGACCACCAGCTTCCGCGTAAAAGGGAGTCTGGTCAATAAAAACTTCCCCGGTATCTCCTTCCTTAAGCTCATGTGCCTTACGCTCACTTTTCATCAGGGCTATGACTTTAGCTTCTGTGATTTTCTCCTTTTCATAGCCAACGAAACGGATGCGGAGATCCTTTAGATTTTCATAGGCTTTCTTTGCTTTGTGTTCGGCTTCACCTTTCCAGGCAAGGCGGGCTCGTTGGCGCTGCTGCTTGAGCTCATGGTAGAAACCTTTCTCATCTACAGTCATGTTTTTCTCTTCTGCCAGCTCCTGAGAAAGGTCGAGTGGAAAGCCAAATGTATCATACAATTTAAACACATTTTCTCCATTAATTACTTTTTGATCCTTTTTATGTGCCGTATCTATGATTTGACTAAATATGCGAAGTCCGGAGGAAAGGGTCAAAGCAAAGCGTTTTTCTTCAGACTGGCATACTTTCGAAATATAATTTACCGATGTGAGAAGTTCCGGATAGGAATCTTTCATGATATCACTCACAACTCCCACCAGCCTGTAAAGAAAAGGCTCTTGTATTCCCAGCGAGTTGCCAGAGCGATAAGCTCGACGGATTAGCCTCCGCAGAACATATCCCCGTCCTTCATTAGAGGGCATGATACCATCGGCAATTAAAAAGGATATGGCTCTCGAATGATCAGCTATTATTCTTACGGAAAGGTCCCCTTCATCATTGGATGGGTATTCTCTTCGAGAGAGATCGCATACGGCTTCGATAAGGGTATGGAAGAGGTCGGTGTCAAAATTACTCTTTTTTCCCTGAAGAGAGGCCACAATCCTTTCAAGACCCATGCCGGTATCGATCGAAGGGGAAGGCAAGGGATGCTGTTTCCCCTTTTCATCTTGATGATACTGCATGAAAACTAAATTCCAAAGCTCTAAAAAACGATCGCTTCCCTTCTCTATCAGGGAAAAAGGGTCTCCTTTTTCGATATCAGAGCCAATGTCATAATGGATTTCCGAACAGGGGCCACAGGGTCCAGTATCTCCCATAGTCCAGTAGTTGTCTTTCTTGCCGAAGCGAAATATCCTATCAGAAGAAACTCTTATTTTTTCATCCCAGATCTTGAACGCCTCGTCATCCTCTTTGTAGATAGTAATGTAGATATTATCTTTCTTGAGTTTGTAAACATCGGTGATGAGTTCCCAGGCATACACAATAGCTTCTTCCTTGAAATAATCACC
>DAOUYU010000082.1 GCA_030673995.1 Candidatus Aminicenantota bacterium | reverse complement strand
TGTATTGCTGCCCGACTTCTTCCAGGGTATGTTCGTTGCCGTCTCCCAGTCCAAATCTCATTTTTAAAACGTTTGCTTCTCTCCGGGTATAAGTTTCCAGCGCTTCCTCAATTTTCTCTCTCAAATTAATATGAATGACTTCATCGGGAGGCGAAAGGATATCCTTATCCTCGATAAAATCACTCAGATGGCTTTCTTCTCCTTCTCCTATTGGCATCTCAAGTGAAAGGGGTACTTGGGCAATTTTCATGATTTTTTGTATTTTACTGACGGGCATATCCATCTTTTTTGCAATCTCTTCGCTTGTTGGTTCTCTGCCATTTTCCTGGACAAGGTTTTTTGATACTCTATTTAACTTGTATATGAATTCGTTCATATGAACAGGAATTCTTATCGTCCTTGCCTGGTCAGCAATGGCACGAGTTATTCCCTGCCTTATCCACCAATGTGCATAAGTTGAAAATTTATACCCTCTTTGGTATTCAAATCTATCCACTGCTGTCATCAAGCCTATGTTCCCTTCCTGGATCAAATCAAGAAACTGGAGTCCGTAGTTGCTGTATTTCTTGGCTATAGAAACCACAAGTCTTAAGTTAGCTGTTATAAGCTCTTTTTTCGCTTGATCGCTGATTTTCTTTCCTTTAGAGATGGCACAAAGTGTTTTCCTTAAACCCTGAGAATCAAGTCCGATCTCTTTCTGAAATAGCCTCAGAAGCTTTTTGATTTCTCGAATTTTCTTTTTCAGTTTCTCTTTTTCTTTTTTAACTGCGTCTTGAGAAATTGGTTTATTCAGCTCTCCTTTTGTTTCTTCTACTTCGTCTATAACTTTAAGTCTATCCTTGAGATCCTCTATAATCATTTCTCTGTATCTATTACGGATATTAAGTCCTCTGATGAGACGGCTCATTTTGACGATGAGACGCTTTCGTGTGAAATCATTTTTATTCCTTGAAGGGGTGCTCTCCAGTCGGGAATTTATCTCTCTGATTTTCTTGATTTTATCTGTAACCTCTAATATTCTTTCTTCCAGGTTTCCCTTTGCGTTATTATTCTTGCTAAAGTCAAAAATTTTCTCAATAATTTCCGGCTTCTTCCTTATCTTTTCTTCTAGCGAAAGAACCTTTGTAAGAACAAATCGTGTTTTGGATATAGCCTTGATCGTAGTCTTTTCGCCTCTTTCAATTTTTCTTGCAATAGCTAGCTCTTCTTCCCGTTTTAAGAGCGGGATATTGCCCATATCCTTGAAATAGAGCTTCACAGGATCGGTGGTTTTTTCCAGATTCTTGTAGGAAACAAAGTCGCTCTTTTCTTTTAAAATGAACTGATGAGTTTTGTCTTTTTCCATATTTATTTTATATCTCTTATCTTTTTATTCATCATTCCTTTTATGAATTTAATAGTTCAATTTCAATTTAAACTGAAAACAATCAATACAATTTAAAATTATGTCATGAAATGTAATATTGAACGACGTTATATCAATTGTGCCCAAATTGAGCAAGTTTTTCCCGTTTCTCTTCCTCAATGAACATCCGGATTAATAATCTTGTTTCTAATTTACTCATGAGTAAACCTCTCCCCATGTGCCACATATGTGACAAAATCGGCTGAAATACGATGAAACCAAGGCACTACGGTTGAATGGTAAAAACAGGAAAAATCAGTAACTTCTCAATAAGTGTGGGTAGCAGGAATCCAGTGATTAGTCACAAATATAATCTACCCCCAATTATTGAGAACTTACAAAAATCAGGGTAAAACTTAAGAATAAGAGTAGCTGGGAAGCAGGGATTCGAACCCCGATTCCATGATCCAGAGTCATGTGTCCTACCATTGGACGACTTCCCAACTGGAGTCATTATAATAAAAGATATTCCAGTGTTTTTCAACATGAGGTCCGGTGAATGCTCCAGTGAATCACGTTGACTTGGAAAATTCCTGATGATAATATTGACCGTTCATCATGAAAAAAAACCTTATTCGATTTGGCATACTCTTTTTCCTGACCGTTGTTTTTCTTTATTTTTTCCTTCGAGGTGTCGAATGGAAAGAGGTTTTCGGATACATCACCGATGTCAACCGTGGATTTTTTATCCTCATTATTCTCCTTGTTCCTTTCCACTTCGTTGCTCGCGCAATCAGATGGGAATATCTTCTGAAACACGAAAAAAAGACGAAATTATTCAGCAGGTTTGCTGGTAATGCGATCGGCTTTACCGTGACATTCATTTTTCCCGGAAGATTGGGAGAACTGGCAAAGCCTTTGTACCTGGCTCAGAAGGAAAACATGAAAAAAGGATTTGTTATTGGTACAGTTGTGGTGGAGAGAGTTTTTGATCTCTTTACAATGTGTACGTTATTAGGCCTCTTTCTCATCACCAGGCCTTTCTACTCTTCCTATTTTCAAGCGAAGGAGGAAGTGTATTCAAACCTGCAGTTCTGGGGATCGGTAGCGATTGTTGTGGCTTCGATCATATTTCTTTTTATACTTGCCTTTATTTTTTTTAGAGAGAAAACCCTGGCGATCTTTTCTTTTTTTCTGAAACCCCTTCCTCAGAAAACTTCTCAAAAAATCATTGAATTTCTCGAAGAATTTGTTAAGGGGCTGAAATTTTTTCATTCTGCCGGAAATTTGCTGATGTATATATTATTATCCTTTGGCGTTTGGTTGAGCATCATTTTTTATTATTGGATATTCCTTTTGGCTTATAATATTTCTGTGCCTTTATTTTCCCTCATTCCCTATACATTCCTGGTGATGATAGGAGCCTCGATTCCAACTCCGGGGATGGCGGGAGGATTTCACGTTTTCAGCAGGGAAGGTTTGGTTTCTCTCTTTAGCGTAAACCTAAATCAAGCCGTTGCGATGACAATTGTTGTTCATGCTATCCAGCTTGTGATGACTTGCTTAATAGGATATGTTATATTATGGAAAGAAGGAATATCGCTGCTTCAGATAAAAAAATTAGGAGAGGATGTTGAGTCATGAAGTGCCCTTACTGTGAGCACTCAGAGAGCAAAGTCATTGATTCCAGGGAGAGTAAGAACGGATTGCGCATCCGCCGTCGTAGAGAATGCCTTGCCTGCAAGAAAAGATTTACCACCTATGAAAAGGTTGAAGAGATTCCCTATATGATCATAAAAAAGGATGGACAGCGACAAACCTTTGACAGCCAGAAACTCTTGCGGGGTTTACTGAAAGCATGCGAGAAGAGGCCTGTGCCGTTGGCCAAGCTCGAAGAGATCGTTGAAGAAGTCGAGAGTATGTTGCAGGAACGGCCAGAAAAGGAAATGAAGGCCTCTGTGATCGGACAGTTTATGATGAAGAAGCTCAAAGAGTTGGACAAAGTTGCTTATGTCAGATTTGCTTCAGTTTATCGAGAATTCAAAGACGTTGTCGAGTTTAAGCAGGAGTTGGAATCTCTATTAAGGGAGAGATAGGTTGCCTCAAAAATGGCAAGAAGAATCAGGCCCGTCTCAAGAATACAAAAGATAAAGAATGAAATAAATAAAAGAGTGGGGGAGTTTTTTGGTAATTCTCAAGAACGAAGTTTTAAGCATTGTTCTAAGGAAGCATGCTGAGGAACAAAAGGAATATGTATTGAAAATCCAGAAAGCTGAGAAATAAAACCGGAGGGCTATTATGGCCAAGAAAGAGAGCGATAATCAAGGTGAATTCGAAGATATTATTGGAGACCGGGATGAAAAGATTCATATTCCCAAAAAAATGCCCATTCTTATGTTGAGGGATGTTGTCGTTTTCCCATACATGGTTATTCCATTATTTGTAGGAAGGGAAAAGTCAAAGAATGCCATCGATCATGCCCTTTCCTCGAACCGCATGATTCTTCTCCTGACTCAAAAGAACATGGAAATCGAAAAGCCAAAAAAGGAAGACGTCTATGATGTCGGCACCATTGCTTTAGTAATGAGAATGCTCAAACTTCCGGATGGAAGAGTGAGAATTCTGGCGCAGGGTCTTGTCCGGGGTAGAATGGAGAGCCTGGACGAGGAGAAACCTTATTATTTAGGGAAGGTGAAAGTCGTTCATGAGCCTGAAGAAGATGAGAAATCGATCGAGGTTGAGGCTTTGATCCGGAATGCCCGTTCTGGACTGGAGAAAGCTTCTTCTTTCGGAAAAGACATTCCTCCTGAGGTCATGATCCTTGCTGCTAATATCGAGGAGCCAGGGAGGCTGGCTGACCTGATTGCAGCCAATCTGGAATTAAAAGTTGAAGAAGCGCAGCGTATTTTAGAGATACCCAATCCTGTCGAGAGGCTGAAGAGTGTCTATGAACTCTTGGCCAGAGAGCTCGAGCTTCTTGATGTCCAGTCCAAGATCAGCACTGAGGCTAGAGGTGAGATGGACAAGCTCCAGAAGCAATATTATTTGAGGCAACAGATGAAGGCAATCCAGAAAGAGCTTGGAGAAGGGACTGAGATCCAGGAAGAAATTAAGGGTTACAAGGACGTATTGAAGAAGCTGAAAACTTCCACAGAAGTAAAAGAAGAACTGGAAAAACAGATCAGCCGCCTCTCCCAGATGCATCCCGAATCAGCCGAAACAGCCGTTGTCCGAAATTATCTGGACTGGATGTTTGCTCTTCCATGGGGAAAGAGTACAGTCGATAATCTGAACCTTATAAAAGCCAAGGTCATCTTAGACGAAGACCATTACGGGCTTGACAAGGTCAAAGAAAGGGTCATCGAATATTTGGGAGTGAGGAAGCTTTCCCGGAAGATAAAGGGGCCCATTCTTTGCTTTGTCGGTCCCCCGGGAGTGGGGAAGACTTCTCTCGGCCGCTCCATAGCCAGGGCATTGGGAAGAAAATTCATCCGGATCTCCCTTGGAGGAGTAAGGGATGAAGCAGAAATCAGAGGCCACAGAAGAACATATGTGGGAGCTTTACCGGGAAGGATAATCGAGGGAATAAGGCGATGCGGCTCGAATAATCCCATTTTTATGATGGATGAAGTGGACAAGGTCGGCGCAGATTTCAGGGGAGACCCTTCATCGGCTTTGCTCGAGGTGCTTGATCCTGAACAGAATTATTCCTTTCGAGATCACTATCTGGGCGTTCCTTTTGACCTCTCCAAAGTGATGTTTATCACCACAGCTAACCTTCTTGACCCGATCCAGCCTGCCTTCCGCGACAGAATGGAGGTCCTCCGTCTTCCGGGTTATACGGAGGAGGAAAAGCTTCAGATCGCTATCCGCCACCTGGAGCCGAAACAAATAAGTGAAAATGCCCTGAACAAAGATTTGATCTCCTTTACCAGCGGAGCGATTAAGAAAATAATATCTCTTTATACGAGGGAGGCTGGCGTAAGGAATCTCGAGAGGGAGATTGCAGCAGTTTGTCGAAAGGTTGCCCGGAAAGTCGCAGAAGGAAGAAAGAAACTGACTAAAATTACCTTTCAAAACATCGAAAGATACCTCGGCCCTACAAAGGTATTCAAGGACCAGCTTCTGCAAGAAGACCAGATAGGAGTGACAACAGGAGTGGCCTGGACGGCTGCGGGAGGAGAGATTCTTTTTGTAGAGGCCACCAAGATGAGGGGCAAGGGGAATTTATCCATGACAGGGTCTTTAGGTGATGTTATGAAAGAATCGGCTCAGGCAGCATTGAGTTATGCCCGTGCTCATTCCGATGAGTTGGACATTGATACGAAGTTATTTTCTCAAAACGATTTTCATATTCACATCCCGGAAGGAGCCATACCTAAGGACGGCCCTTCAGCAGGGGTAACTATTGCCGTTTCACTCATCTCGGTCTGCAATAATTTGAAAGTCAAACGGGACGTCGCCACGACGGGAGAGATTACCCTGAGGGGCAACGTGCTTCCAGTCGGAGGAATGAAAGAGAAGGTTTTAGCTGCCCAACGGGCTGGAGTAAAGGAAATGATTTTGCCTCTGGCAAATAAGAAGGATCTGATCGATATACCCAAGAAGATTAAAAAAGAGATGCAGTTTATTTTTGTCGAGGATATCAATGAAGTTTTTAGTCATGCTTTGGTGAATTATAAAAGCCTCGAAACCAAAGCCAAAAAATAGATACGATCTCTTTCTTTTCCTTTTTAATTCGAGAGAAAATTGCCTTTAAAAACAACTTCAGCTGGTCCTGTCTGATAAACTTTTTCTTTTTCCCATTCGACGGTTAGCTGACCCATACTTGTTCTCACTTTGACCTTTTTTTCAGTCAAATTCTTCAAAATAGATGCTACTGCAGCAGCGCAGGAGCCGCTCCCGGAGGAAAGAGTCTCTCCGACACCCCGTTCCCAGAATAGAACTTCGATTTCTTCTCTGCTTAAAATCCTGATAAACTCGATGTTTATCCTCTTGGGGAAGAAGGGGTGGGATTCGATTTCCCGTCCGATCTGGTGCCATTCGATACGGGCAGGGAAACGGTCCACAAAAATGGCGCAGTGGGGATTGCCGAGGGAGATGACTGTTACGGGGTAGCTTTCGTGGCTGATGGAAAGAGGATAATCGATGATCTTTTCATGAGGAGAGCCGTCATCAAAAGGAATATCCTGGGAACTCAAGCGAGGAATTCCCATTTCGATCCTGATCAGGAAGTGGTTCTTTTTTCGCTCGATAAGCTCACATTCTCTCTGGCCTGCTGAAGTGGAGAAAAGGATCTGAGGAGGATCTATTTTTTTTTGTTGATAGAGGTAGGCAGCCGCACATCTTAATCCATTACCCGAGATTTCTGCCTCTGTTCCATCAGCATTGAATATACGGAAATTGACATGGCCTTTCTTTCTATTCTTGATGGAGATAATAAGCAAGCCATCGGCTCCTACACCCGTGTGGCGGTCACAGATTTTCCAGGCAAGTTTGCTTATATCGGGAAAATCCCTGGTTTCAGCCTCCTCGATAATCAGAAAATCATTTCCTAAAGAATGAATTTTGTTGAACTTCATTCAGGTATCCTGAGGGTTACGATAGATTCAGTTGTATCTCTCTGGCCCTCTCTTCTGATTCGCAGCATGAGTGTGTCTCCTGAATTCAGCTTATCTACGATTTTTATCAACTCGTCTTCATCTTTAATGCTTTGCCCGTTGGCTTCAAGGATAATATCTCCGCGTTTGAGGCCATTTCGATCTGCTACACTGTAACGCTGGACATCGGTGATTAAAACTCCCTCCCGTGACCTGAGTCCTAAACGTTTCGCAACCAGGGGAGTCAGTGAAGTCACAGTGAGTCCCAGGTCTTTTTTTGAGGTAGGAGAAGCTTCTTTCTCTTCTTCGGTTTGCAATTCTGTGAGTTTTGCGGTGAGCACCTTCTCCTTTCCATTCCTGATGACTTTGAGTTCGACTTTTGTCCCTGGCGTGATGTCGGCAATCTTAAAGCTAAGGTCATTGTGGTCTTTTACTGGCTGTCCGTTAATTTCTAGGATAACATCGGCAACTTCTAAGCCGGCTTTGTCTGCGGGTGTGCCGCGTTCAACTTCGCCGACCATGGCTCCCCTCTTAGATTTCAATTTAAGATGGTCCTTATCAGCGGTAGTGAGAGGTTGAGGCCGGATTCCGAGGTAACTTCTGATGACTCTTCCTTTTTCTTGGAGCTGTTTGACGACTTTCCTTGCCAGATTGGAGGGAATGGCAAATCCGATGCCGATGTTCCCAC
>DAOUYU010000050.1 GCA_030673995.1 Candidatus Aminicenantota bacterium | reverse complement strand
CGGCCCACAGCGGCAATTGAATCTGAGTCGAAAGAGATGGAAAAGGTTTTTGGGAATGGAAGAAGCGACCTTCGAAGATTTAGCCTTGCCTCACCATCCTCGAGGGGAGCCGGTGAAGCCGGCCGCTCGAAGATGTTTGAGCATGAGGGGATCAAGGGAGGGGGAATCCTTATCTACACAGACATCCTCGAGAGGCCAGGAGCTTTCATGCGGAGTTTTGAGAGCGCCAAAGAGGATGGTGAGGGAATGGCGTTAAAAATCTGAGGGGAGCAAAACCATTCCCAAAAACCTTTTGTCACGGAAAAAAGGATGCTTACTGCCAATAATAAAGATTTGACCCCCTTTCATTCACGTTTTATCATATGAAAGGAATGTTTGAAGATACGATTATTGCCGTTTCCACCCCTTTTGGCTCTGGGGGCCTGGGCATCGTACGCCTCAGTGGAAGAAAATCCCTTTCCATTGCCAAAAAAATATTCAAGCCAAAGAAAAATAAAGCCAAGATCCGACCTCTCCGCCCTATACTGGGAAACCTGTATCATCTCGGACGAAAAGAATTCTTTGAAGAAGCTTATCTAATATATTTTCCCCAGCCCCGCACCTATACCCGGGAAGATATGGTGGAGATCAGCTGCCATGGAAGTCCTGTAATTCTCGAGGAAGCTGTTCGCCTCGGCATAAAAGCCGGAGCAAGACATGCCAATCCTGGTGAATTCACCCTCAGGGCTTATCTAAAGGGAAGAATCGATATGCTCCAGGCAACAGCCATAAACGACATCATTCAAGCGTCATCATATAAGCAAGCAAAAATATCCTTCGATCAGCTCGAAGGCAGTCTCTCCAGAAAAATAAGCTCTATCAGGAGTCAGATTATTCACCTTCTTTCCCAAATCGAAGCCAGCATCGAATTCCCGGATGAAGGACTGCGTATATCAATCAAGCAGATAGCGAAGACCATAAAAGACGCAGTCCTTTCCGTAAAAAAGCTTATTGAAAGCTTTAATCTGGGGAAAACGCTTGCCGAAGGTCTGACATTAGTCATAGCAGGAAGGACAAACGTGGGCAAATCGACACTATTCAATTCACTTCTCGAAAAAGAAAGGGCGATCGTCACCCCTTATCCCGGTACAACAAGAGACTATTTGCGAGAAAGCATAAAGATAGGGGACTCCCTTTTTACCCTCATCGATACGGCCGGCATGGGCAGACCTATCCACCCGGTAGAAAAAGAGGGAATAAAAAGAGGGAAAAATCTGGCTTCTCAGGCAGATGGAATACTTCTTCTCTTTGATGCTTCCCAAAAGGAGACTCCAGAAGATTTAAGACTGATAAAAAAATTCAAAGATAAAAAGACAATCTTTCTTTTCAACAAAATTGACCTTCCTCAGAAAATGAAGAAAGTAAAGGTGCAAAACGAGAAAAAATCATGGTCAGCGCTTGAAATATCTGCTCTAAAAGGAACAAACATCGACGATCTTAAAGAGATGATCCATGATCTCTTTGTTCCAAACCAGAAACAAGAGGAAGAGGTTGTTCTTCATTTACGGCAAAAACTCATTCTGGAAGATATCTCGAATTGCTTAACAGAAGCACAGCGACTCCTTGAAGGAGGCTATCCTGAAGAAGTTTATTCCGAAGAGATCAGAAAGTCTATCCCTTTAATCGGCCAGCTTACCGGAGAAATTCGTACAGATGATATCATCGAAGATATCTTCAGCCGGTTCTGTGTAGGGAAATAGGATAAAAATGAACTCTACGGAGGAATATGATGTTTTAGTCATTGGCGCAGGCCATGCCGGCTGTGAAGCGGCCTGTGCCACAAGCACCATGGGATTGAAGACCTGCCTTGTTACAATTCATCTTGAAACTGTCGCCCAGATGTCCTGCAATCCGGCCATAGGAGGGCTGGCTAAAGGGCATCTGGTCCGGGAAATAGACGCATTAGGAGGGCTCATGGGCCTCCTTGCCGATGAGACAGGCATACAGTTTCGACTGCTGAACCGAAGTCGAGGAGGAGCTGTTCAGGCACCCCGGGCCCAATCTGATAAGGCCCTTTATAGACTAACCATGAAAAATTGGCTGGAAAAAGTACCGAATTTAACGCTTTTCCAGGGGATCGTGACAGAAATCCTCATAAAGAATAACAAAACATTCGGAGTCATGACCCTGGAAGGAAACCGCTTGCTTTCCAATACAGTTATTCTCACCCCAGGAACGTTCTTAAAGGGAGTTATCCATATGGGCCTTCACAGTTATTCAGCGGGAAGAGCCAACGAACCAGCCTCAGTAGAGCTTGCCGAAAACCTGAAAAAAATAGGGCTGAAAACATTCCGCCTGAAAACGGGAACGCCCATGAGGCTCCATAAAGACACTATCGATTGGCGCCAATTCAAACCCCAGCCAGGCGATGAAAAGCCGATTCCATTCTCTTTCCGCACACAAAGGAAACTGGAAAATAAAATTGTCTGTTATATTGGATATACAAATCAAAAAACACATGAAGTTATCAGGAATAATCTGAATAAATCCCCTCTGTACAGCGGAAAAATAACAGGGATCGGGATTCGTTACTGTCCTTCAATAGAGGACAAAGTCGTAAAATTTCCCCATCACCAAAGGCATCAATTCTTTCTCGAACCCGAAGGACTGGAGACAGCAGAAATCTATGTTAACGGTGTCTCGTCCAGCCTTCCTCTTGAAGTTCAGAAGGAAATCCTGAGAAGTATTCCAGGGCTTGACCAGGCAAAAATGTTCAGGCCTGCCTACGGCATAGAATATGACGCTGTTCTTCCAACACAGCTCTATCACACTCTGGAAACAAGACATATAAAAAATCTGTATCTTGCCGGCCAGATAAACGGGACTTCTGGCTATGAAGAGGCTGCTGCCCAGGGATTGATGGCGGGCATAAATGCAGCGTTGAAAATAAAAGGGGGGAAACCTTTTCTCCTCAACAGGCACGAAGCCTACATAGCTGTACTTATTGACGATCTCATAACTAAAGGTGTCGAAGAACCCTATCGCCTTTTCACCTCCCGGGCAGAATACAGGCTTCTCCTTCGGATAGACAATGCAGACAAAAGGTTAACTCCCCAGGGATTCAAGCTCGGACTCATTAAAGAAAAAGACTATGAGGCTTACCAGAAGAAACAGGAGAAAATTAAAAAAGCTATGCACTTTCTCCAACAAGAAAAAATGATAAACGAAAAGAGGGAAAAGATATCGCTGAAGGATTTTCTAAAAAAACCTGAAGTGCAATTCAAAACTGTGTTAGAATATAAAAAATTTAATGAGAGACTATCAGATGAAGAAATACGCCATGTTGAATCAGAGGTGAAATACGAGGGCTATATAAAAAAACAGGGGAAAGAAATTGCCAGAATCAGAAAAATTGATGGAGAAAAAATCCCTGAAAGTACAGATTTCAGAGAAATCCCAGGTTTCACCGGGGAAGTGATAGAAAAATTGGCAAAAGCTCGGCCTAAAAATATAGGAGAAGCAAAAAAAATCCCGGGCATGACCCCCGCAGCTGTTGTCAACCTGCATATTTACTTAAAGTGCCAGAGGGGAAAAAATCACAAAAAATAAAGTGTTCCACGTGAAACATTAAAGGATTAGGAAGAGGATTAAGGGATAAGGATTAAGGATTAAAGAAGAAGCTCATGGCTCATAGGAAGAGGATTAAAGGATAAGTAATGAACAAAGTCATAGCCATCGCCAATCAAAAAGGCGGAGTTGGAAAAACGACAACGGCAATTAACCTCGGCGCCTCTTTAGCTTTAATCAGCAGAAGAGTCCTGATCGTGGATTTTGACCCTCAAGGAATGGCTACAATTGGACTGGGAAAGAAAAAGGAAGCACAAAAGGGGATCTACCAGGCTCTCATGAACGGCCAATACATGATGGATAGCATTCAGCCTGCGGAAATAGACAACCTTTACATATGTCCCTGTTCTCCCGAGCTATCCGGGGCAGAGGCAGAACTTTATTCAATGGAAAAGAGAGAAAAGAGGTTGCAAGAAGCCTTGAGCCAAATAAAAAAATTCTATCATATCATCCTTATCGATTGCCCCCCTTCTTTGGGTTTTCTAACCATCAATGCTCTAACGGCTGCCGATTCAGTCCTTATTCCCGTTCAATGCGAATTTTTCTGTATGGAAGGCATTCCGGAGCTCCTTCGAATACTTAATGAAGTGCGCAGCTATCTCAATCCTTCTCTTTCTATAGAGGGAATTCTGCTGACCATGTATGATGAACGTACAAACCTCTCTAAACAGGTAGCCGAAGAAATCAGGCATTCTCTTAAAGGAATCATATATGAGGTTATTATTCCTCGAACAGTCAGACTTGCCGAGGCCCCCAGTTTCGGCAAGCCGATTTTTCTCTATGACATAAAATCAAAGGGAGCTGAGGCCTACCTTAATTTAGCTCAGGAGATGCTCGAAAAATGAAAAAGAAAGCTTTAGGAACGGGCTTAAAGGCCTTTATTCCTGAAGAGTATGGAATCTTGAAAGAAGAAACGTACGCCGAATTGGATATTGAACAGATCAAGCCAAATCCTCTTCAGCCGAGGCTGAAATTCGAGCAGGAATCCATAGATGATCTTGCTCGTTCGATTAAAGAATCAGGAGTTCTCCAGCCTGTTATCGTTACTCCCGAAGGAAACACTTATACAATAATTGTCGGAGAACGCAGGTGGCGTGCGGCTCAAAAAGCGGGTCTGAAAAAAATCCCTTCTCTCATCCGTCCCATGCCCAAGACGCAGCAGCTTGAAACCTCCCTTGTAGAAAACCTTCAGAGGGAAGATCTCAATCCTCTAGAAATTGCCTTGTCCTACCAGAGATTGACTCAAGAGCTCAACTATACTCAACAGGAAATCGCGGAAAAAGTGGGAAAAGACAGGACTTCTGTGGCCAACTATCTGCGTCTTCTCAAACTTCCGAAAGAAATCCAGGATAATCTGGCGGCTGGGAATATTTCCATGGGACATGCCAGAGCTCTGATTTCACTGGAGGGACCAGAGCTTCAAATTTCTCTTTGCCGACAGATCGTCCAAGAAAACCTTTCTGTGCGAGAGGTGGAAAAACTGATTCATAAACACAAAAAGAGTCCTCCACGCCAAAAAAGCCGTAAAGCAGATGCCGATCTCATGGCTCTTCAAGAAGATTTTATCAGCCTGCTTGGAACAAAAGTATCCATCTCCGGAAACCAAAACAAAGGGATTATAAAGATCCATTATTTCTCAATGGACGATTTAAACGGGATCTATGAAAAAATCAAAGGAGGAAATCGATGAAAGATATAAAGAAGAAGGAGTTTGATGAGAATCAGATCACAGGTTTTTTCGATAAAGAAACAAAAATGAAAGGTGATTTAAGTTTCAAAGGTGCTTTCCACATCGATGGATACTTCAAAGGAAAAATAAACTCAGAATCTGTCCTTATTATCGGGGATAACGGAAAAGTTGAAGCAGACATCACGGTAGGCCACCTCATTGTCAACGGCGAAATCAAGGGCAACGTCCAAGCCAAAGATAGAATTGAAATCCATTCTACCGGAAGAGTCTTTGGTACAGTTGTAACCCCTACATTAGTGGTGGAGGAAGGAGCATTTCTTGAAAGCACGTGTCAAACAACAGATACTATTCCCCCACCAATGTCTGAAAAAAAGGCTGTTGAGGAAAAAGTATTTTCGCCTACGCCTGAAAAAGAAGCTGTCGAGGATGAAGTTTCCACCGCAACGCCTGAAGGCAAAGTGGATACGGATTATTAGCCTTGAAGCAAGCGACAGCTATTATCCCGGTCCGATACCAATCTCGGCGATTCCCGGGGAAGCCTTTGGCCCTTCTCCAGGGAAAGCCTTTGGTCCAAAGAGTGTATGAGCGTGCACAAAAGGCAAAGCTCCTCAAGCGAATCATCATCGCCACCGATGATAAAAGAATCTATCAGACTGCTGAAAACTTTGGAGCCGAGGTCCGGATGACTTCCCCTTCACACCATTCCGGCACTGACAGGGTTGCCGAAGTGGCCAAAGAAATTGAATCTTCCCTCATCATAAATATCCAGGGGGATGAACCTCTCTTGAAAGGAGAGATGATAGATTCCCTGGTTGTTGCTTTGCAGGATGATACAATTCCCATGGCTACTCTTGCAGCCAGGATGAATGATCTCAACCTCTTGAACGAAAAGAATATTGTCAAGGTCGTCTCAGATGCAAATGGTTTCGCCCTTTATTTCTCTCGCTCTCCTCTTCCTTTTCAAACATCCGATTATTTCTTGCAGCACATAGGAATTTATGGCTATCAAAAGGATTTTCTTCTGGCTTTTAGCAAGATGCAGCCTTCAAGGCTAGAGAGGACAGAAAAATTAGAACAGCTCAGGGCTCTGGAGAATGGCTATAAGATAAAAATCATTGAAACCCAACTTCATTCCTTGAGTGTTTCCTCACCTCAGGATATAATCGAGGTGGAAAATTTTTTAAAGAAAGAAACAGATGACTAAGTTTATTTTCATCACAGGCGGAGTCCTTTCAGCCCTGGGAAAGGGAATTGCAGCGGCTTCTATCGGAAGACTGCTGGAAAGCCACCGTTACAAAATAACACTCCAAAAATTCGATCCCTACCTTAACGTGGATCCAGGCACCATGAATCCATTCCAGCATGGAGAGGTCTATGTAACCGATGACGGCGCTGAAACAGACCTCGATCTGGGACACTATGAGCGATTCACCTCTACTCAAACGAGTAAGGCGCATAACTGGACCGCCGGAAAAATTTATGAATCTATCATAAAGAAAGAACGCAAGGGAGAATACCTGGGAAAAACAGTTCAGGTTATCCCCCATGTCACAGATGAAATAAAAAAAGCTTTTTATGCCGCAGCTGATGAAAATGATATTGTTATTGTTGAAATTGGCGGCACTGTCGGAGATATTGAAGGCCAGCCTTTCCTTGAAGCAACACGACAGATGAGACTCTCCCTGGGGAAAGAGAACACACTGTTTATCCATCTGACTCTCGTTCCTTTTATCAAAACATCCGGGGAACTGAAAACAAAGCCCACTCAGCACAGCGTCCGGGAGCTGCGGGCAATAGGAATCCAGCCTGATATTATCCTCTGCCGTACAGAAAGATTCCTCTCCCAGGACATAAAGGCTAAAATCTCGCTCTTTACCAATGTTCCCCTGGAAGCAGTTATCACAGCCAAGGATGTGGACAATATCTATGAGATTCCCCTCATTTTTGCACAGCAAGGACTGGATAGCATTATATTGAAGGAACTGAATCTCCCCAAGAAAAGAAGGGATCTTGCTCCATGGAAAGCACTGGTAGACGGGATGAAAAAGTCTCGTGGCACAGTCAATATTGCCCTGGTAGGAAAGTATGCAGGACTTCAAGATTCCTATATGAGCTTAAATCAGGCCCTCTATCACGGGGGAATAGCTCACCAGCTTAAGGTCAAGATATCCTGGCTGGAAGCCGAGGATCTGGAAAAAAGGAAAGTTGAAGGATTTTTAGGCAAAGCAGACGGGATTCTGGTCCCAGGGGGATTTGGTGTAAGAGGAATCGAGGGTAAAATCAAGGCCGTCACTTACGCCAGAAAACACAGAGTTCCCTTTTTCGGCATCTGTTTAGGCATGCAGGCTGCAACTATTGAATTTGCGCGAAATACTGCCTCTCTCCCCAAGGCTAACAGCACAGAGTTTGATGCGAAAACTCCCCATAAAATATTCTTCAAATGGAGGGAATTGAAGGGGGTCCATGACATGGGAGGCACTATGAGGCTGGGCCGGTACTTGTGTCATCTGGAAAAAGGCTCCCTTGCTGAGAAGACTTACAAAAAAGTGAATATTTATGAGCGTCACCGCCACCGGTATGAATTCAATCCTGAATACGAAGAAATATTGACTAAAGCAGGTCTTTTCATTTCGGGAAAAAACCCTGAACATAGCCTTGTTGAAATTGTAGAAATAATGGATCATCCCTGGTTTCTAGGGTGTCAGTTCCACCCGGAGTTTAAGTCGAAGCCCTTAAAACCGCATCCTCTTTTTAAATCCTTTATTGGAGCAAGTTATGCTTATCGTTGCCAGAGAAATCACCATAAATAACAAAACTCGAATCGGTGGAACCAATCCCTTTTTCTTGATCGGGGGTCCATGTGTCATCGAAAGTCAGGACCATGCCTTTTTTATAGCCAAAGAAATAAAGGAGATATGCGAAAATCTCAAAATTTCCTTTATCTTTAAGGCTTCCTATGACAAAGCAAACCGTTCTTCCCTCGCATCTTTTAGAGGGCCCGGATTGGAGCAAGGATTGGAAATCCTGGGCTTTATCAAAAATGAGCTTGATATCCCTGTTCTCTCTGATGTTCATGAAACTAACCAGGTTGATAAGGCTGCTAAGGTCTTGGATATTATTCAAATCCCGGCTTTTCTCTGCCGTCAGACAGATTTGATAGTCGAGGCTGCCAAAACTCAAAAAACCCTCAACCTTAAAAAAGGACAGTTCTTATCTCCTTATGAAATGAAAAATGCCGTGGAAAAAGTCCTCGGTCAAAAAAATGAAAATATCATTCTCACAGAAAGGGGAACCTCCTTTGGCTACAATAACTTGGTCTTTGATGTCCATTCCATTCCGATCATGAAGAGATGGGGATTCCCTGTGGTCATCGATGCGTCCCACAGCGTTCAAAAGCCCGGGGGCGAGGGAAGCTCTTCAGGAGGGGATGCTGAATTCATTCCCTCTGTGGCAAAAGCCGGGATTGCCGTCGGTGCGGACGGGGTCTTTCTCGAGATCCATGACAATCCCGCGCAGGCGCTTTCAGACAAGCATAACTCATTGAATATAAAAGAATTACAGAATCTTTTGAGCTCTCTTCTTCATCTAAAAAAAGCAAGCGATAGGAATAACGATCCCCTTTAGGTATAATAAACAACCATGACCAGAGAAGATATCCTTCGAACAGGAAAAAATGTCCTGAACAGAGAGGCCAATGCGGTCAAAACTCTGGCTTCAAAGCTGGATGAAAACTTTGTTAAAACAGTCGAGCTCCTTTCCAAGATAAAAACTCGAATCATCGTCACAGGCATGGGAAAATCAGGCCTTATAGCCCGCAAGATCGCCGCCACTCTATCAAGCTGCGGCACACCAGCTATGTTTGTCCACTCTGCAGAAGCCGGCCATGGAGATCTCGGCATGATTCTCAAGGAAGATGTTCTCATCGCCATTTCCCACAGCGGAGAGACAAAAGAGATCGTTGATCTGCTGGATGCATTTAAAAGGGCCGGAATTACACTCATTTGCATCACTGGCAATAAAAAATCTAAACTCGCTAAATACAGCGATATCGTTTTGGAGACAAAGGTTGAAAAGGAAGCAGAACCTAACAGCCTGGTGCCTACAACCAGTTCCACCGCTGCCCTCGCTCTGGGAGATGCAATCGCCATCTCTTTAATGAAAAAAAAGGGATTCAGAGAGGAAGACTTTGTATTTGTCCATCCCAAGGGGCAAGCCGGGAAAAAGCTTCTCAAAATTAAGAATTTAATGCATAAAGGAAGGCAGATCGCCAGCGTCTTTCAAGACGCCCCGATGAAAGATGCCCTTGAAGAAATGTCCAAGAAAAAATTAGGGATGGCCTGTGTGATAGACCGCGAGGAAAATCTTGTGGGAATCATAACCGATGGTGATCTGAGGCGGTTGCTCCAAAAATACGGAAAAAATCTTCTGCAAAAAACAGCCCTAGACTGCATGACTCCGGATCCTCTCACCATCGATAAAGACGATCTCGCCACAAAGGGCCTGAATCTCATGGAAGAGAACAAAATCACATCCTTAATCATCAAGAATAAAAAGGGAGAAATCGAAGGGATCATCCATCTTCATGACCTCTGGCGCACGGAGATGTTCTGATGAAAAATAAAGAGCGCGCGTCGAGAATCAAAATGATCATCATGGATGTCGACGGTACTCTCACTGACGGGACCCTGCTCATTCTCCCAGACGGAGAAGAACTCAAATCCTACAATGTTAAAGACGGGACAGGCATTCTGCTTGCCCGCGTGGCAGGTCTAAAGACCGGTATCATAACCGGAAAAATATCAAAATCCCTGGAAAAAAGGGCTGAAAAGTTGAAGATCGAGGAAATGTACCAGGGAATACTTGATAAAAAAAAGGTTTTATCTAAAATTCTGGAGAAAAACAACCTCGATCCCGACCAAATTGCCTATATTGGAGATGACCTTGGAGACCTTGAAGTCATCAAATCAGTGGGACTGTCAGGGGCAGTGGCTGATGCCCACCCAGAGATCAAGAAACACAGTCATTTTATCTGCAGGAAGGTAGGAGGGAAGGGAGCAGTAAGGGAGTTTATCGAATTTATTCTTAATACCCAGAATAAATGGCAGACGATCGAAGAGAATTTTAGAGATTTTTTTAATAAAAAAGAGCAAATATAAAGCATTTGATGATTGCAAACCTGGATTATGCA
>DAOUYU010000103.1 GCA_030673995.1 Candidatus Aminicenantota bacterium | reverse complement strand
AAGGGGGATGAGATGTTAAAAAAAGAAAGAGGATTTACACTGATCGAACTCCTTATTGTTGTTGCTATCATCGGTTTTCTTTCAGCACTGCTTATTCATAATGCTATTACTGCCATCCAGAAAGCCAAGCAGAAGAAAACGATGAGGGATCTCGTGATCATTTCTACGGCTATTGCAGACTATGTGACAGACAACGGCTCGGCTCCCACTCAAGACGGCACATATGATGCCAGTGCTGCTTTCTATACTAGACTTTCTCCCTTCTATATCAAAGTTCTTCCGATTAACGACCGATGGGGCAATAGTTACTATGTCTATTGTGGTTCTGCCGCTGATGGAAATTATGGGGTCACCGGTGCCGGTTCGGATGATTTCTTAGTTGCTTCCTATGGAAGAGATAAAATCCTTGAAGGATTTAGCTTTGATGCAAACTTACCTGAAGACGGACTCTTTTCGGTTTCTGCAATGGTACATTTCGACTATGATCTGGTTATGTGGAATGGATCCTGGATTCGCGGCCGGAGAACGTCTGCTGCGGGTACTTAATCCTCATTCGAAACGATTTCTCAACGGCATATTTTCAGACTTAGAGAGGGTGGACCATCGGATGCTTGATGGCCGCCCTTTTTTTTCATATTTACTCTCCTCTCCCGTTTCTCTCTTTTTTTCTGAAGATATATGGTATAATTCCACGAGCAGAAAATGCGAACGCTTATTCTTTTGATCCTTGTCGTTATTTCTGCAGTTCTTTTTATCCCCATTATTCTTCTTTGCTACGTATTGAGGTGTTCTCAACCGATTTTCTTGATCTCAAAATGGATTTTACGCATGGCCCGGGTTATACTGGGCATCCGCCTTGATGTTTCAGGAATCGAGGGAATAGAAAAGAGAAAAGCTTATATCTTTATGTCTAACCACCTGAGCATCATCGACGGACCTTTGCTTTTTATGCTCATTCCCCAATCTCTAAGAGTTATTATAAAAAAAGAAGCCTTCAGGATACCGATTATTGCTCAGGCGATGAGACAGGCAGGACTTATCCCTGTCGATAGGAAACGATTAAAAGGAGGAAAAGAGAGCATAGATCGTGCCTCACGAATGATAAGGGAGAAAGGCTTTTCCTTCCTTATTTTTCCTGAAGGAACCAGGAGCCGGGATGGAGAGCTTCAGCCATTCAAGCGAGGAGGTTTTTTCCTGGCGCTCAACAGCCAGGTTGACATCTTTCCAGTGACAATAAAGGGAACATATGAAATGATGCCGAAGGGAAGTTTCTTTATAAAAAAAGGAAATGTTAGAGTGGTCTTTCATCCACCTGTTTCTGTTGAGGGATCCCACCGCCAAAACCTCTCTCTGCTTGTGGATAAAGTCAGGGATATCATAAAAGCAGGATTAGATGAATGATCCAGAAAGCAGACTCAAGGCCACGAGTGAAAAGCTTAAATGACTTTTCGATCTGTTTAAGATTTAGATATTTTGACTTGGAAATATCTTACCTTGGGAGAAGAGAATGAATTATCAGAATATTATTGAAGAATTAACCAGTACTTTGAGAGAATTTTTCAGCACAAGGGCTCATCTTTTTGAGAAAGCCGTGGACCGGACCTGTGAATGTCTGGAAAAAGGCCATAAAATTCTTATTTTCGGCAATGGCGGGAGTGCTGCCCAGGCTCAGCATTTTTCTGCAGAGCTTATCAATAAATTTTTAAAAGTAAGATCTCCCTTTCGGGCGATAGCCTTAACCAGTGATACTTCTGCCCTGACTTCCATTGGCAATGATTCATCTTTTGATTTTGTTTTTAGCCGGCAGATAGAAGCCCTTGGTGACAGAGGAGATGTGGCCATCGCACTCTCCACAAGCGGAAACTCACCCAATGTGATTGAGGCCGTGAAAGCTGCAAAAAAGAAGGGCCTGATCACCATTGCCCTTACAGGTAGTGGAGGAGGGAAGATAGGCTCTCTTCCCGATCATTTGCTTGATGTGCCTTCAGAAAGCACTCCCAGGATACAGGAGGTTCACATTCTCCTCCTTCATCTTTTAGCCGGGGAGATAGAGGGAAGGTTAGCGTGAGCACTTTCTCCCCGGAGGCAGGCAGGAACGGCCTGCTCTGAAGTCAGCTCCTGGGAAAAAGCTCATTATAGTATTTTTCAGCCCTACCCGTTATTACGGGATAGGAAATACTTCCGGTCACCTGAAAAATTTGAACCTGATGATATGGAAGATGGCGGCTATTCCGTCCTTCCAGCCGATTTTCTTTCCTTCGTTGTAATCTCTTCCTGAGTAAGAGATGGGGACTTCATAGATTCTGCATTTGAGTTTGGCCAACTTGGTTGTAATCTCTGGCTCAAAGCCGAATTTTTTTGATTTGAGCGTGATTTTATGGAGGATTTCTCCTTTGAAGGCTTTGTAGCAGGTTTCCATGTCCGTTAGATTCAGGTTGGACAACATGTTGGAGAAGGTCGTCAGGAGTCTATTCCCAATGTAATGCCAGAAAAAAAGGACCCGGTGAGGGCCTCCAAGAAAACGGGAGCCGTAGACCGCATCTGCCCGGCCATCAAGGATCGGCTCAAGGAGTTTGGGATATTCCCGGGGATCGTATTCTAAATCAGCATCCTGAATCAGGATGATGTCGCCTTCGGCCTTAGAGAATCCGGTCTGGAGGGCTGCTCCCTTTCCTTGATTTTTGGAGTGGAAATAGACCTTTATATTGGGCTGATTCAATCCTTCCAGGATTTCACGGGTTCCGTCCTGGGAACAGTCATCAACTACGATGATCTCTTTCTCTGGACCTATCTCCACGTTCAGAACGTGGTGGATAATCTCTTCTATGGTATTTTTCTCGTTATAGGCAGGAATGATGACTGAAAGCTTCATTGCCCCCAGCTATTTTTTCTCCATGCCCAATTTTTCTTTGAAATAGGCAATGGTTTTCGAGAGTCCTTCTTCCAGTTCTATTTTTGGAGACCAGCCCAGTTTTTCTTCAGCCAAGGAGATATCAGGACATCGATGGATCGGGTCATCTAAAGGCAAAGGTGCGTGGATGATTGTGGAAGAGCTTTTTGTAAGGTTGATGATTTTTTCTGCCAGCTCAAGAATAGTGAATTCAGAGGGATTTCCTAAATTTACGGGGCCTGTAAAATCCTCTGTTTCCATCAACGTGTTGAGAGCTTGAATGAGGTCTGAGACATAACAGAAAGAGCGTGTTTGGCTTCCATCTCCGTGAACAGTAAGACTTTCTCCTTTGAGGGCCTGGACGATAAAGTTGCTGACGACTCTTCCGTCATGTACAGCCATCCGGGAGCCATAGGTGTTGAAAATACGGGCAATCTTGATATCAACCTTATTCTGGCGGTGATAGTCCATCATCAATGTTTCAGCCACTCTTTTCCCCTCATCATAGCAGCTTCGAAGACCTATGGGATTGACATGACCCCAGTAACCTTCCGGCTGAGGATGGACTCCTGGATCACCGTATACTTCAGAAGTTGAGGCGAGAAGAATGCGGGCTTTTATCCTCTTGGCCAAGCCAAGCATATTGATAGTGCCCATGACGTTGGTCTTGACGGTTTTTATGGGATTGTACTGGTAGTGAATAGGAGAGGCAGGACAGGCGAGGTGATAAATCCTATCGACCTCGACAAAAAGGGGGTGAATGATGTCATGACGGATCACTTCGAAATAATCATGGGAAAAGAGGTGCTGGATATTCTCTTTGGAGCCTGAGAAGAAATTATCCGCACAGACTACATCTGCGCCCTTGTTAAGAAGAAATTCGCTGAGATGGCTGCCCAAAAAGCCAGCTCCTCCTGTAACTAGGGTTCTTTCCATATCCTTTTCTCCTTTTTCACTGCCAGATTGTGTGCCCACACTTTATCTGTATGCCATGAAGAGGAGGCTCTTTTTTTTAAGAACCTCTCTCTGTGCCTGAATGATTTCTTTTATTCCTTTATCGGCTAAACTCAGGAGGTTGCTCAGATCTCTCCTGGAGAAGAGTTTTTTCTCGGCTGTTGCCTGGACTTCTACGAGTTGTCCTTTTTCTGTTTCGATAACATTCATGTCTATTTCTGCTTTTGAGTCCTCGCTATAATCGAGATCGAGCAGGGGCTCTCCTTTAACTATGCCTACGCTGACACTGCCGACCAGGTGTTTGAGCGGCATCTGGTCGATGATCTCTTCATCCATCATCTTTTTTAAAGCAAGAGCCAGGGCAATACATCCTGCGGTTATCGATGCTGCTCTTGTCCCTCCGTCGGCCTGGATAACATCACAGTCCAGGATGATAGTCCTTTCTCCCAGCAGGCTAAGCTCCGTTACAGCACGGAGTGTGCGTCCGATGAGTCTCTGAATCTCTTGGCTGCGGCCAGAAATCCTTCCGATTATCCTATCTCTGACGTTTCTTTTTTCTGTGGAGCGGGGTAGCATGGAATATTCGGCTGTGATCCATCCAGTGCCGCTGTTTTTAAGAAAAAAAGGAACCTTATTTTCGGTGGTGGCTGCAGCTATGATCTTTGTTTTACCCATTTCTATATAAGAAGAGCCGTCGGCAAAATCCAGATGATCCGGCTTTATTTTTATAGGTCTTAGCTCATCGAAAGAACGGTTACTGGCTCTCACTTTTTATTTCCTCCTTTTCATCTGGTTTTGTTTTCCATCTGTTGTGGAACCAGAACCAATAAGCGGGATTTTTCCGTATTAAAGATTCTATAATCTTAGTGCATATTTGAGTGATTTTCAATACATCCTTGTTGTATTCTCCTTCCAGATCGATCTTCAGAGGAGAGAATATTTTGAGATGATAGGTAGAAGAGGTGGTTGGATAGCAAAAAACAGGGACAAGAGGCGATTGTGTCTTGAGAAAGAATGCAGCCAGAGCTGGAGTCGTGGCTGCTTTCTTGCCGAAAAAATCAACAAAGACAGCCTGGTATCTCTGAACATTCTGATCGATAAGGAAGGCGACCATTTCTTTTTCCCGGAGAGATTGAAGAATCTGCTTTGTCGCCTGATGTTTGTATATGACTTTTGAGCCCAGCAGAGCTCGAAGCTTGGAGAGTTCTTTTTCCAGAAGCTTGTTATCCAGAGGCCGGGCAATCACTTTTACCGCTCCGGTTTTGGATATGAAGTGAGGAGCGAATTCCCAGTTTCCATAATGAGCAGAGAAAAGAAGTGCTCCTTTTCCTTCTTTAAGGGCATCAAGCAAATGTTCTTCGCCTTCGATTCGAATGAGTGCTTCCTTTTTCTTCTCTCCAAGGCGAGGAAACTTTATTATTTCCATAAGGAACTCGCCGAAATGTTTGAAGGAGTCGCGGGCAATTCTTTTAAGCTCTGAGGGGGATAATTCCGTGCCAAGAGCAATGTTCAGGTTCGACAAAGCGGTCTGACGATGCCTTTTATCCAGATAGTAAAAGATTAATCCTAAAGTCCGGCCTAAGAAGAGAGATAGCTTCCGGGGAAAGGCTGATAAGGAAGCCTGGACGGCTTGGAAAACCAGAAATTCCGAAAATTCTTTGAATCTTGCCATTTCAGATAATTATATCTTATTTGGAAGAAATTTGGAGAACGCAAGATAGAATTTATCCTCCATCTCCAGGTCAATTTTTAAATAATAGGCAGGGATCTCTTTGAATATTTTGTTTTTTATAATTTTCACTGTGTCTTTCTCTGTTGTGATGACCACCTCGCCATTGATTTTTCGGAATTTTGCTATGATCTTTTCTAAAGAAGATAGAGGGTAAGAATAGTGGTCCGGAAATCTAAAGAAGAACAATGGCTCTATTCCTTGTTCTTGAAGAAGGGAGAGGAATCTCTCAGGGCGGGCTATGCCGCAGAAAGCAAGCACTCTTTTACCCTTAAACAGTTCGGCCGGTTCTCTCTTTTTCTCTCCATATCTGATGAATCCCTCATTTTTTACTGAATATTCAAAGACGGTTGCTTCAGGAAAACCTTCCTTTACAACCTTTTTTTGGGAAGGGTCGATCCCTTTCTTAGTCAAGAGAATTTGAGCTCTTTTAAGGGAGGATAAAGGTTCACGAAAAGCGGTTTTTTCAGCAGGATCATAGAGGACAATGTCTAAATCTCTGTGGAGGCGGCGATGCTGGAATCCGTCATCCACCACAGCGAGCTCGAAACCCAGCTCTTTGGCTTTTTGGCAGGAGAGAAGTCGGTTTTTGCCGATGAAAACCCCAGCCTGTGGTGTGTTTTGAGCTACCATAAAAGGTTCATCACCAGAGTTCCTCCAGCTGCTGAGGATGTTTTTTCCGTCAGAGAGAACACCTCCCTCCTTTTCCCATTTCCCTCTATATCCACG
>DAOUYU010000099.1 GCA_030673995.1 Candidatus Aminicenantota bacterium | reverse complement strand
AAAGAAAGAATCTGGAAAATAAACGTCGAGGGCACGGAAAATGTTGTCAAGACCGCTAAAATTATCGGTGCGAAGGTTGTTTTCATATCCACGGATTACGTTTACGACGGCAAAAACCCACCTTACAAAGAAGATGATGATCTCAAACCGATAAACCATTACGGCTTGACAAAGGTCGAGGGTGAAAAGATCGTATCCAGGCTGAAAGATTACATGATCATCAGGTTGCACATACTTTACGGATACAACGACGAGACGGACAAAAAAACCTTTGTCACAAGAGTTCTGGACAAGTTAAAAGGAGGGGAAGAAATTTACCTAGATTACAAACAAAAAAGATATCCCCTCCTCATAGACAACGCAAGCGAAATTACAAAAGAATTGATAGAGAAGGATTGCAGGGGAATTTACAACGTGGGCAGCAAGGAAGGTGTAACCAAATTTTCATTGGCGCTGAAGATAGCTGAAATCTTTGATCTGCCCAAGGAAAGTATAAAAAAATCAGAAGGTCAAGGAAAGATCATCGTTAACAGGCCCTACGATACCAGGTTTAGCGTGAGAAAGATAGAATCAATGGGTCTGAAGGTCGTGGAAATTGATGAAGGCCTGAAGATAATGAAGGAGCAAATGGGAATTAATTAGGGAATAAGTTTATTAAAAGCAAGGTTAGGTTTTGTTAAATGAAGGCTGTAATATTGGCTGCTGGCCCTGAAAAACTGGTGGAAGAAAACGTTCCCAAGTGTCTCATAAACGTGAACGGGAAGTCAATTCTGGAGAGACAGATAAAAATTCTCAAAGACTGCGGCGTGGAGGACATAGTCGTCGTGGCCGGGAGAAAGGGTGATTGCTGGAATGATTCTGTTTACAGGAAGATAAAGAACATACACCGGAAAATGATCATAAACAACGAGAACACCAAGACCAAAAACGGATACAGCCTCTATCTTGCAATCAAAAACGTGAAAAAAGGGCCTATTTTAGCAATAGACGGTGACATTGTTTTCAAGAAAGAATCCATAATGAGTTTGCTCAACAACAAGCACAAGAACGCTATAATATCCAGAGTCGCGACAAGCCCCGCGGAGACGTGGGGTATAGTGGTTCTGGATGATAAAAAGGTTGTTAAGATAGGCGAGAGGGTAAAATCTAAGTTCTTTCCCTGGAACATATACAGCGGAATAGCCAAAATAGGGAATGATATTTTCAATGATCTCAAGAAAGAACTTTCCGAGAAGAAAAATGAAAGAAAATACCTGGGAAACGTTCTTAACAAAATCTGCAAAAAACATGAAATATACAACGTGGATCCCGATGAGTTGAAAAAAATGGACGGCCCGCTGGTTGGTGGTTCATACGCGAACACCAAGAAAGTGGTTTTGATCCGGAAAGAGGTTACGGGATTCGGGAAGGAAAAACTCATCGATGAAATAAAATGGCTTAAGAATCTTCCAAAAGACATCAAGCCTCATTTTTCCGAAATAAAGAATTACAACATAAAATCAGATCCCGTGTATTTCGAGATGCCTTATTATAAAATACCCTCCCTGAGAAAGCTTCTTTTGAGGGGTGAAATCGATTCCAAGAAAGCTCTCCGGATTCTTGAAAGGATAATGGATTTCATGTTCAAGAAAGTTTACACGAAAAGAGTAGGACAAGCGGACGAAGGTTATGCCAAAAGGATACACGTGCAAAGAATCAGGAGAAGACTGGAGGAAACCAGAGAGAGATCAAAAATAATGAAAAGGATAATAGACGCGAAATACGTTAATCTGAACGGCAGAAGGAGTCCGAACATTCTTCAGCTTCTGAAAACGATCGAAAACGACCAAAGGCTGTTGAAGGTTTTGCAGCCACCAGGCACGTCCATGGTTCATGGAGACCTTCACTTCGACAACATGCTGGTTGATCTGACGGGAAAGGACATAGATTTCGTGCTCGTCGACCCCAGAGGGGTAGATAAAAAACTGTGTCTTACTTATGACCTGGGGAAACTCTGGCATTCTTTTTATGGTTTGTACGATTTCATTCACGATGGTATTTTTGAACTGAAATACAGCATAAAAAACAACGAAGTCAGGGCGAACCTCAAAATCAGTAAATGCCCAGCACTGAAAGAGTACAAAAAGATAAACAAGGAGTTCCCGAAAATTCTTGAAAAATATGATCTTTTAAAGAAGGATTCGAGCTGGAAGCTGAGAACCCTGCTGAGCAACGTAAGCCATTTCTGCAGCATGATGCCCTTCCATTTGAAGATGGATGAAAAGGAGAAGAGGGCCATTGCGATATATCTAAGAGGGGTATATCTGATAAATGAATTTATTGACATATGGTTAAAATCAAAATGGAAAGGCGAGCTTCCGCATGAAACTTGGATCAACATAAACACGGCAGAAGATTACGAGAAAGCGAAAGGTCTGTTCGGTAAGAGGAGGGGAAAATGAAGGTGAAAGCCGTATTCATGGACTGTGATGGTGTATTGTCGACGGGATCATATTTCTACACAGGGGATGGTAAATTCCTGAAAGAGTTCAGCTGCATTGATGGCAAGGGGTTCGCAAAAGCAAGGGCAGAGGGTATACAGCTTCTGGTCATAACAGAGGAACCGCACGAGGACGGCTTCTCGATATCAAAGAAGCGATGCGAAGATCAGGGTATAGAATTAGTAAGAGCGAAGAGTGCTGAAGATAAGCTGTCCATCGTGAGGAAATATCTGGATAAATGGAAAGCGGACATTTCAGAAGCCGCTTTCGTGTCCGATGATGTCGGGGATGTTCATGTTCTTGAAAAAATAGGTCTTCCCATAGCTGTTTCTAATGCCACAGATGAGGTAAAGGATCTTGTCAAAAGGAGAGGCGGTTACATAACAAAAAGGTCTGGCGGGAAAGGAGCCGTGAGAGAAGCTATAGAATGGATATTACAAAAGAACAAAAAATGAAAGCGATAATTTTGGCATCCGGTATCGGGAAGAGGATGGGAAAATCAGGAGAGAAACTGCCAAAGTGTCTGTTTAAAATCGGTGGTGAAACCATCCTCGACATACATCTAAGAATTCTGAAAAAATGCGGCATAAAAGACATAACCGTTGTCGTGGGGAGCAAAGGTAAATGCTGGGGGAAAAAGAATATCAAAAAAATAAGGAAAAGCTGCCCGAACATTGTGATTAATTCAAAAAATATTGAGTTGAAGAGAACGTTCTCTTTGAAATGTGCCCTAGATAAAATCCCAGGAAACGATGATGTTCTGATTTTTGATGGCGATGCGGTATTCGAAGAGGGGATTTTAAAGAAAGTCATTTCAGAGAGGAGGGAGAATTTGGTTTCATCGGTTTTTGTCGAATCCAGATTCATCGACGACATGGGAGCCAAGATTATAGACAACGGGAAGGGCAAAGTGAGGAGGATCGACCATGGTCTGGAATCTGAAAAACTTTTTACTTCTATTTTTAAAATCGGAAAGAACGATCTAGCTCTTCTGAAAAAACTTTTGAGTAAAAGGAGCTGGAAGAAAAATTTAACAGACGTCCTGGATGAGTTTTCGAAAAAAACTGGCATGCACAACATCACGTTCAATACTTCGGTATCACGCGTGTCGGTAGGTGATATAAGATACGAGAAAAAATGGGAAGCTGTTGAAAATGATCTTGAAAGAAGGGGAAGCGTGATGAGAAAAACCGCAGGAAAACACGGTGAAGAGAGGCTTGTGAATGAGGTCAAATGGATAAAGAGTCTGCCTCTCAGAGCTAAACGACACTTCCCGGAAATAATCAGCTACAGCTTGAAAAAACCATATGTCTACTACGACATGAAGTATTACCCCCACCCCAACATGAGCAACATGCTTTTCGAAAAGAAAATATCAACAGAAAAAAGCGTCAAAATTATAAAGGGGATTTTTGACTTCATGTTCAGAGAAATCTACAGACTTGGAGTGAAAAATCCTGAGATCGGCTTCATCAGAAAGGAGTACATAAACAAATTTTACAAAAGGGTGAAAGCAATTGAAGGAAAATCTGAATTAATTGACAAGATATTCAAAACTGAGAAAATTGTGATTAACGGAAAGGAAATGGAAAACGCATCGAGTCTTATAAAAAAGATAAGTGAGGACATGGAATTCATGAGTTCTCTGGAACCCCCGGAAGTCTCCCTTTTTCACGGAGATTTCAGATTCGACAACATGCTGATAGACAAGGAAAAGGAGGATTTTATTTTGATAGACCCCAGGGGATCCACGGCTTCCGGCAAGGTGGAAAGCGACAAAATTGAAGATCTGGCGAAATTTTTCGCGCCCCACCAAAACCTGTACAACCTTTACAGGTCAAATTTGTTCGATGTCCAGATTAAAGAAGTTTCAGGTAGATTTTCCCTCGGTCTGCAGCTGAAAAGGATGGACCTTGTGAGGGATTTCAATAAAATCAAAAGAGAGATGCTCAAGAAGGTGAGAACATACGAAAAGATAAAGAAAGATGAAAACTGGGAAAAGAGGATGCATTTCATGGAGGCGATGATCACCTTGGCAAATGCTCCTTACCAGCTTAAAAAAAGAGATTCCCAGCACGAAAAGATGGTTTTGGGGATATATATCGGCGGGGTTGTTGCCTTGAACGAATTCATTAAAAAATATCCTTTGGGTAAGGACAAAAAATTCATGATAATGAACATCAACACACCAGAAGATTACGAAAAGGCAAAGAAGATTTTTTGAAATTCAGATGTATCCCAGAATTTTCAGCTTATTCTTAAGTTCTTCTTCTTCTTTTTTGGTGTATGATCTTTTAGATTTTTTTATCTCTTTGTTTGACTTCACCCCTTTCTTTGTTTTTGGACTGAGTTTAATGAATATCTGCTTTAGAATGCTTCCATCTATATCTTTCGGGACAGGCACGCCGAATATTCGGAGGGAAGTGGGGACTATGTCAAGTAGACTTACCCTTTCCAATCTCAGCCCTTTTTTGAAGTCCGGGCCATAAGCTATAAATATTCCGTTGGTTGGGTAGTGGATACCTGCCTTGTATTTCTCCTTTCTTCTTCTCTTGGTGAAGACCGATGACAGTATTATACCGGTCGGTTCGTATTTCCTTTTAGCAAGGAAAATTATGTCAGGCACCTCTTCTACAGCACCTCCACTGAATATCTCTTCTCTTACCCAGACTCTTTCCATCACCTTTTCTTTTTTATACTCAAGTTGACGTAGTTTGTCTACAATATCATCTCTAGCTTCTTCATATTTCCTCTCCAGCTTGTCTTGGTTTATCCTTATTCCCCACAACTGATCCATGAAGGCCATCGTCTTAGACCAATCTATGCCCTTGAGTCTTTTCCATGTGCTGTCTAGTTTTATGATCCTAGTTTCATGTAAAGGCTTGGATAATTCTTTGGGGGTAGTCTTCTTTATACTTTTGATGATGGGTTTCACTAACATGTTTCTCCATTTTTTAGGTAAGTACCTATCGATAAGGTAATAACCCTTGTAGAAGAGGTACATCTTAAGCCGATTCCAGTTGAGTTTGAGATAACCGTTCATCTTAAGCCATTCGTTGACATGGAAATAATAATCCTCAGATTTCGCAAATCCGTGATCTGAAAATATTATTATGTCAGATTTGCTGAATTCTTTAAGAAGTTCACCTATTTTGCCGTCGAGATGGGAATATATACTCAACATAGCTTCTTTGTCTTCCCAGAAGAAATGTTGCAAGAGATCTGTTATAGCTACCCAGAGAATTGAAAGATCGTATTTTTCTGACCTCAAGTTTTTAGTTAAAACACGGAATTTAAGATCAATATCCCTCTTAAATTCCATGAGTATCTTTTCCTTGTTAATCTTCGGGTTCTCACATAGTTTCAGGATTCTGCTCACGTGCACATTAAAATTCCTTACCTCATCATCCTCTATCAGACTTTTGGGATAAGTGAAATCTTCCGATCCTTCAGGGGCGGGGCTTGCTATGATAGCGCCTGAAATTTTTTCCGGCGGGTATGTTATTGGAACGTCTAAGACACAACACCTATAACCATATTTTTCAAGAATGCTCCAAAAAGTCGGTCCTCTAACTTGATTGAAATCAAGAAAAGAACCGTCATCCCTTATGTAGTTGAAAACAGTTGTTTTCGCCGGGTTTTTTCCAGTGTAAAAGGACGTACCAGCTATGCATGACCCGTAAGGCATAACACTTTCGAGTCTGGAGTGCACTCCAGTTTCTATCATTTTTTTCAGCGAAGGGAGTTCGCCTTCTTCAATCCATTGTTTGGTAATATCTAGAGCTGCTCCGTCGAATCCAATAAGTATCAGCTTGTTTTTCATGATATCATTCATTATCTATTCTCTTTAAATCTTTAATCTTTTAAACAAATATAATTATTAAAAAGTTTAGGTGTATAGATGAATGTCGTATTCCAAACGTCTCCGGTGGATATCAGGGATAAAAATTCAGGATTTTATATAAGCAGTAATTACAGGATGACGTTTGAGGATCTTGGGCATAAAGTAAGGTTATTTTA
>DAOUYU010000057.1 GCA_030673995.1 Candidatus Aminicenantota bacterium | reverse complement strand
GTTTCTATTATTAAGCCTTTAACCAGGATTATTTATAAAAAATGCCGACTTATAATAGTTTCAAAACATCCCAACTGATAGAGTCCATAAGGGAGGCTTATCAGGCTGGTCAGGAAGATGAAGCTTTGGAGCCGATTGTGGCCGTTGGTTCTTCAGGTCAAGTTCTGGGGAGGTTTGAGCGAGGAGACTATGCGATTTTTTATAATATACGTGGGGAAAGAGAGATTGAGTTAACTCAAAGTTTTGTTGATAGGAATTTCAGTCACTTCCCCACAAAGAAAGATCTGCGACTAAATTTTGTAACCATGATTGAGTATGATTCTTCCCTTGACGTTAAAGTTGCTTTTCCTTCGGGTGGGAAAATCAAGAACACTCTAGCTGAAGTTCTTTCAAAAGAAGGAACTCGTCTGCTGAAAATTTCCGAGTCCGAGAAGGCTGTCCATGTCGGCTTTTTTATGAACGGAAGAAGTGATGAAACATTTCCAGGCGAGGAGAGGATTATCGTTCCTTCACCAGAGGGTATCTCCTCCTATGCTCTAACGCCTGAGATGAGTGCCAGCCAGGTTAGAGAAGCTATCTCCTCAAATCTTAAAAATCCCGCTTATACAATGATCATAGCCAATCTGGCAAACGTGGATGTTGTAGGTCACATTGAAAATAAGGCAGCTGTGCTTAGAGCTGTGGAAACAGTTGACCAAGAGCTAGGGAAAATAATCGAGGACTGTCGCACTCAGAGCGTGACACTTATTATTACATCCGACCATGGGACAGTAGAAGAATGGCTTTATGCCAATGGTACGGTCAACACCGGCCATACAAAAAATCCTGCTCCTTTTATCCTTGCTGATTTTTCCTCTGAGGACCAAAAATCCTGGCATTTAAAACAAGAAGGGGATCTGTCCGATGTTGCTCCCACCCTCCTGGAGTTGCTGGACCTGAAAAAACCCCTTGAGATGACTGGCGAGAGTTTGATTCTCAATTCCCCACAGGCAGCAAAAGCAGAAAGGAGAGTGCTCCTTCTCATTTTGGACGGATGGGGGATGAGGCAGGAGAGAGAAGGAAATCTGATTGCCGAAGCAGAAACTCCAAACTTTGATAAATTGTGGTTCGATTATCCTCACTCCTACCTTAGAGCCGCAGGCGAAGCAGTAGGAATGCCTTCCAACACCGTAGGCAATTCTGAAGCCGGGCATCTTCATCTCGGAGCCGGGAGGAAGGTCCGTCTTGATCGGGTCAAGATAGATGAGGCCATAGAGGATGGTAGCTTTTTTCGAAACGATGCTTTTCGCTGGGCTATGGAGGGAGCGAAAAGGGACAAGAAATCACTCCATCTTATGGGAATAGTATCCCGTTACAGCTCCCACGGTACAATAAAGCATCTTTTTGCTCTGCTTCGTCTGGCTAAGCAGATCGAGCTTCCACATGTCTTTATACATTCTTTGATCGGCCGGAGAGGGGAGAAGCCTGAAAGCGGTGCCGTTTATGTTTCAAAGGTAGAAGAGATGTGTCAGACTCTCTCTCTCGGTCAGGTTGTTACTGTTATCGGGAGATTCTGGGCTTTGGATAGAGAAGAAAACTGGGATCGAGTGGAAAAGGCTTACAGGGCATTGGTTTTTGGAGAAGGGAAGCAAGCTATTCTGGAATTATGAAAAAAAACAACGTTTACGTGTAGGAATTATCGAGTTGAGAGAACTTTTTTTAGGAATTGCCGTATATAAATATAAGAGTTTAGGATAATATGTAGGATATGAGTATAGAAGTTAAAGACCTTCATTTCAGCTACGGAAAACTTAAAGCCCTGGATGGAGTGGACCTGGATTTGCCCCAGGGAGCCATCGGTCTTTTAGGACCTAACGGAGCAGGCAAAAGTACACTTCTTCGCATTCTTCTCGGATTTCTTGTTCCTGATAAAGGCGAAGGCCGTATTCTCGACTATGATATCAAGCACGAGCAATCCTCTATCCGCCGTTTTGTCGGCTACATGCCAGAGGATGACTGCTTTATTCCTGGAATGGATGCTGTCTCCTTCACCTCTTATTTCGGGGAACTCTCGGGAATGCCCCGTCAGGAGGCCATGAAGCGTGCCCACGAGGTGCTTTTTTATGTTGGGCTGGGGGAGAGCCGCTACCGTAATCTTGAGACCTACTCCGGAGGTATGAAGCAGAGGCTCAAGCTTGCTCAGGCGATAGTTCACGATCCAAAACTCATTTTTCTCGATGAGCCCACAAGCAGTCTGGACCCTCAGGGGAGAAAAGAAATACTGGAGCTTATCATAGATATATCTTCCAAGAAAGATATCCAGATCCTGATCTCCTCCCATATCCTTCCCGATATCGAAGCTATCTGTTCCTACGTAGTGATTCTCAATAAGGGAAAATTAGCTGCTCAGGGTGATATGGACAGGCTCAAACAGATAGATTACAAACTCTATGAATTAAGGGTAAAGGGGGAATCAGAAGGTTTTGTTAAAAAATTGCGGGATAAAAAGTCCAGAATAAAAGAAACCAAAGATGGGGTTCTAAAAGTTTATTTACCTCCTGATAAAAATCCGCAAGATATTTTTGCGGTTGCCGCTGAAGAGAATATTCAAATAAGGCATTTTGTAAAAAGCCGGACGTCTCTTGAAGATTTATTTGCAAAAGCAGTGGGAGTCGATTGATGTTTATCAAAGAAAAAGGGTACGCCCATTGGGATGGAGAGTTGAAAAAGAAGAAGTTTCCCTGGATGCCTATCACTCGTTATGGAATAAAACTGGCCTTTAGAAAAAAGTCTTTTAGATTTTTTTTCTACGGTGCTCTTGCTCCTTCAGGGATTTTTCTTATTGGGATTTATGTTTCGGAGAGACTAGAGGATTTTCGTTCCATGATAGGAGAAACTTCCCGGTTTGTTAATATCAATCCTGCTTATTTTAGAAATTTTCTTGCCAGCGATTTTCTCCTCTTTTTTTTAGTCATACTCCTGTTGTTATGTGGTGCTGGTCTTATTTCCGATGACCTTAAGTACAATTCTATCCAGCTTTACTTTTCCCGTCCACTCAAGAAAAGGGAGTACTTTTTTGGTAAAGTCTCAGTTATCGTTTTTTTCCTGTTTCTTGTGACCCTTGTGCCCGGACTAATCCTTTTTATCATGAAACTGGTCTTCGCAGGGGATTTAAAATTTTTCGCATCTTATCCCTGGCTTCCTCTATCCATAATCGGTTATTCTTTTCTGGTTACAGCTTTCTTTTCCTTTTACGGCCTTTTCCTCTCTTCCTTGAGTAAAAACAGCAGGTATGTCGCCGTTCTTATTTTTGGTATTTATTTTTTCTCTCATATTATTTTTCAAATTTTTGATGGCATATTCAAGAACCCTTATTTTTCACTTCTTTCCATCAGAGCCAATCTCCAACAGATGGGTGCTTTTTTTTTCAATCAGAAAGCTCCCCATGCTGTTTCCTGGATTTACTCCCTATTGGTTCTTTCTGGAATTTGTGTTTTAGCAGGCTTTGTTTTGAAAAAGAAAATCAGGGGCGTTGAGGTTGTGAAATGAAATATGTCATTGAAACGCAGAAGCTCTCCAAATGGTACGGAATTGTTTTGGGGTTGAGCGATGTTTCCCTCCAGATTGAGCCGGGTATTACAGGAATCCTGGGGCCTAATGGTGCCGGGAAATCAACTTTTCTGAAACTTGTAACCGGGCAGATAAAACCGAACATCGGCACTGTCACCATCATGGGACAAAAGGTCAGAAACAATTATTCTCTTTTTTCTCGAATCGGATTTTGCCCTGAGCAGGACTCGTTCTATGAAGAGATGACAGGCTGGGAGTTTGTGACAAATCTGTTGAAACTTTATAATTTCTCTCATCCTGAAATCGAAGCCAGGGCTGGTGAAGTTTTGAAGATTGTCGAATTGGAAAGTGATAAAGACAGAATCATTAAGTCCTACAGCCGCGGTATGCGCCAGAGACTTAAATTTGCCCAGGCCATTGCTCATGAGCCTGACATCATCATCCTGGACGAACCCCTGAATGGTATGGATCCTCTCGGGAGGCGGAAGATTATCCGCCTCATAAAAAAATATAAAACCCAGGGAAAGACGATCCTTGCCTCCAGCCATGTTCTTCCTGAGATAGAGGCAATGACAAATAAGATCATTCTTATACATCAAGGTATGATTTTTGCCCAGGGTGATATTCAAGGCATCAGGGATCTGATCGAAACCCACCCCCATATTGTCTCCATCAAGTGTAATAATCCGGTAAAACTCGCTTCAGAATTCATAAAGAAAGACTATGTGCTCAAGGTTAATTTTAGCTCAACTCCGGATGTTCTTCTTGTTGAGACCAATAATAGAGAAGAATTTTTTAGCTTTCTTCCTTCTTTCTTTGTTAAATACAATATTGAAGTGGACGAGATTTCTTCCCTTGATGATAATCTTCAGGCTGTTTTTGATTATCTGGTAGGAACATAAGATGGATCATAAAAAAACGGTGCCCTATTTTTTAGCTTCTTTGAGGAATGTCTTTTCTTTTTTCTTTTTTTTGGGGAGGAGGACGAAAAGAACAAAAATCTTTTATTTGATAAGTTTTCTTCCGGTTGTGATGGCATTTATCATTAAATTTTCACAAATTTTTTCTGACAGCAGGGATTTCACAGGAATTTATATTTTTTCTAATATGATTATAGTCTTCTATATTCAGTTTCTTATCCTTATCCTGGCTCTTTTTTTTGGGACTTCGGTGTGTTCGGATGAAGTGGAAGGTAAAACACTGACTTATTTAACCACCCGTCCGGTTTCTAAATCGGCTATAATCCTGGGAAAATATGGCGCCTACACTTTATTGACTATTCTTATGGTGTGGATTGGAGTGATCTTGTCTTTTTTTATCTTGAATGTAGATAAGCTGCTTGATTTTTCCCTGTATCGCATTCTTTTAAAAGATCTGGCTGTTTTAAGCTTGGGACTCATGTGTTACACATCTTTTTTTACTTTTATCGGGACATTTCTGAAAAAATCTATTCTTTTCGGACTTGTTTTTGGTTTTGGCTGGGAAAGTGTGATCCAGTATTTTCCCGGTGCTACACAGCGCTTTGCTATTGCTCATTATCTCAAATCCCTACTGCCTTCTCCTCCAAGGGGCAGATTTTCCTTTTTGATGTTTCGGTTGGAGCCGAGCTCTCCAGGCATGGCAATATTTATGCTTTTTCTGATCACAGCTGTTTTTCTTGGCTTGGCCTGTCTGCTTTTTTATTTAAAAGAATATATACTTGAGGATTAAAGAGTGAGAAGAATTTATTTTTTCTCTTTTTCCTTGAGTCTATCCAGTAGCTCTTCGGGAAAGCTTGCATAGATTTTCACATGGTCAGGCCCTGCTGTAATCTCAATATTATCTAACACCTCAGCCATGTTGAAATCCTGTATTTGGATCATTGATCCCATCATTTTTAGTCCGTTTAAGGAATCAGCGATCTGCTGGCTCTTATCTGGATCGCCTGTCAGCAGCTTGATTTCAGCTATGAAACTTTTGTTTTTATAATCAAAAAAGAGAGATGCGGCATTGATAGCTTTTATGTCTTTGAACATAGGAGGGACATTTGTCATCTCCTCTTTAATTTCAGGTGGAATGGCAAGGGTACCCCAGAACATGGCGCCTTTATTGGCGTCTGCCAGCAAAGCAGCAAGTGAATCGTTTTTAAAGACATTCTCTCTCTTTTTCTGCAGGACATCTATTACAGATTCAACTCCTTCTTCATTCCCTACGCCGATGTTTGAATCGTCTAAAAAAGTAAAACTCACTTCTTTTTCATCTTCTTTTTTGATGGTGTATATGGTGAAGCCGTTATACTCTTTCTCTGTAAATTCCTCTTCTTCTTCCATATTCTCTTTAATGAGAGGGAGTAGGGTCTCCCTGGTGTATTTAAGGTTTAAAACAAAAGATACTGTTTTTATCTTTTTTCCTTCCCCAATGGTTGCAGAAGCCGCGATAGAATAGATGTCCTCCTGGGGATCGATTCCTGTTTTTTCTATGAATTCCTGGTATTTTTGATAGCTCTCTTCATCTTCCTTGATTATTTCATCAACGGCTTCTATAGCCATTATTCTGTGGATGTCGATGAAGAGAGCACCCTGGGCATCAACAGGAAGAAGACTGAGCATATCATTCGCTTGAGCAACTCCGGATGAAGGAGCTGCTGGCTTTTTTTCGCAGGAGATAAAAGATAAGAGAGCGAAAATAATCACAATTCCAATGGCCGTGAATTTTTTCATTTTTTTCCTCCTCTGTTTTCTCTATTTATTAAAACGATTAAGAAAGTCAATTATCTCAAAGGACTATATCAAAAAATACAAATGTTAGGCAAATTTATTTCGAATATCTGTAGAGTTCCATCTGGCTGGAATAGAGCAAACATCGAAGCCATATGATCAAGAAGATGAACAGTTGCTGGATAAAAAAAGCGACAAGAACAAAAAGCCAGTCAGATTGTGGAATGAATTCTTTGAGGAAGATATAGCCGATTGTTATCGCGACCTGAATGAGAAAAATCATGTAATAAAGCCCCAGAGTAGAGAAAGGACGCCTGATAACAAAGCCAAAGGCCTGGAAAACAGTTTTAAGGACATCGCGGCGGCCTTCAAGCACGATTTTGATACGGGCATAGTCAAAAACCATCTGAAAAAAGAGTATAAGAAAAAATATGATCACGCTGAAACCAAGATTGTAAGTGAAAGGGGTGATTTCTGAGAGTGAGTCTTTTTGTACGTTATCCATAATCAAGTTGAATCCATACTCGAGAATAGCTAAGAGTGTGAAAAGGATCACCCAGGATATAAGCAAAAGAAGAAGGAATCGGAAAAAATAAGTATTGGAACCATCAAAGAATCTTTTCATTTTAAATTTTAAGGTGTCCTGGTTGAAGGTAAAAAGGATTCCTCCGGCAAGGAAGGTATGGAGAATAATGTAGAGAAGTCCCATGATAAGCAAAGCAAGAGGGAGTCTGAAAAATCGCATCTGGATGAGTCCTTCAAGGTTGTTGAGGATAGCCCCTTTGCCTATAATCGATGGAGAAAATGTTCTTTCAATGCCCTGGCTTTCATCCCTGAATTCTTGCCACCATAGATAATCAAAGCCTTCGGCCATTCTATCCCCGACCACGCTGCTGCCGAAGGAATCTTTAAGAGAGTGATACATAGGAAGAGCCAGGATTATGGAAAAGAATAAGTTCACGACAAAGAGGAGAAGAACCATTCGGGTGGTTTTTCCCGTATTTATAAATCCTTTGGCAAAATTCATGAAAACTTTCATTTCTATACTCCTTGTTCCTTATCAGCCTCCAAGTATAGTAAAAAACTCCAAAGCATGCTGGAGCCAGAGTAGCCAGTTGGATGTCCATTTTAGAGGAGCAAGTGTGTTGGGCTTTCTTTTCATGCTGTTGTTGGTCCGATTCAAGTCAAGAACCAGCTTGAATTCCGGATCGATGATTGCCTCTTTGATCCGGGAAGTGTGTGTGTATGTGAACTTTTCCCACCTGTACATTCCATCCCATGTTTCTTTGACTTCTCTTTCGTCTTCAAAAACGATGAGCAGATCAACGGGAATTTTTACTTCCCCCAGCCGGCGGACGATAACTTCTGAGCGATAAAGAGTATTGTTGGATGTGTTTTCTGCTCTTTCTCTATACTCTCCGTCAAACCACCCTCTGGACTGTCTTTCCTTCTGGCTTCTGATACTTCCAATAGCGTAATCCAGCTTTCCCGAACCATAGACAAATTGATCGAGAAACCAGCTCATATCCTGTTCAGCGTATTCCGAAACAACTGCATAAAAATCTTTAGGGTGTGGATGTTTGAACCAGTGGCGCTGCGAATAATCTTTGATCATTTTCGCAAAAAGCTCCTCTCCCATGAACCTTTTGAGGGTTCTCAACATGAGCTCAGCTTTCGCATAGGAATTTGCTCCATAGCTTCCGCCCTCCATAAATTTCCATGCGAAGCGCTGCATATCATCCATGTTATAAGTCCTTCGGTGACTGGCGATTCCATCTGATTCGATGGGGATTTTTACCTCCTTGAAGGTTACGGGTATTCCGAAATACGTTCTGTTGTAGAGGGGTTCTCCGTAAGCAGCATAATAGACCTCTGTATCTAAGAAAGAAGTAAATCCCTCATCCATCCAGGGATTTTCAAACTCGTTCGACCCGACAAGGCCGTAAAAGTAGCCGTGGCCGAACTCATGGATGGTTACGCCTTCCGGCCTGGACATGCCCTTCCAGGTGAGAAAATAGGCGCCTCCGGTGAAGAATGTCGGATACTCCATTCCCCCTGAACGGCTGTTATAGGCCGGATCGACACAGGTCGAAGTCGTGTAAGGGTAATCTCCGTAAAAAAGGCTGCAGTATTTTATCGCGTTTTTTACCGCATTCATGTATCTCTCTTTGAGATGTTTGTGATAGGGTTGAAGAAGGAGCGTGATTTCAGTTGTCTTACCTGGCGCAAACTCAAAATCTTCTTTGTACTCAAGAAAAGAGGGAGAGGCGGTCCAGGCAAAATCATGGACGCTGTGCTGGAAGAAGTAATGGCTTGTGGTCCCGTCTGTGTTGTCAATTTTTTCTCTGTGCTCGCCGGTCGCTCCTACGATAAAAGAGGAGGGGAGTGTGATCTTAACGTCATAGGTTCCATAGTCGGCATAATATTCACTTGAAGAATGGTATTGATGACAGTTCCATTCCCCGTCCTCAAATACCCCTATTTTCGGAAACCACTGGGCGATGAAATAGTAGTTCCTGTAAACTCCTGTCCGTGCTATGGGGCGAGGGATTTTGGATTCGAATTCAATGTTGAGAAGAATTGTCTGGCCGGGCTCTACGGGTTGGGCGAGCTTGACCGAGAAGACAGTCTGGTCGAGGACGTTAAGATCGTCAGGATGTCTGAATTCCATGATTGGGAATAGATCGTAGTCATCGAAATACGGATTTTGTATGACCTTTATTGAGTTAACACGGCAGAATCCCCAGTCGTCTTTTTTAAAGCCTGGCACACTTCTTCCCCTTCGAGCACCTTCTGTGAGGAATGTACTCATGTTGTTCTGGAAGGCGTTCCAGTAGAGGTGAAACCAGAGCACCTGAGTGGAAATGTCCGTATCATTCGTCCAGGAAAGAAATTCTGTGGCTTTTATCAGCTTCTGTTCTGTGTCCAGCTTGACATCCATGGTGTAGTTGGCGATCTGTTTACATAAAGGTTCATCGGGAGAGGTAAAGAAAGGGACAGAAATAAGAAGTAAGAGGGAGATTAAGGCTGGGATTTTTTTTGCCAATCTGGCCTCCTTATATACAATTTTTTTCATATTATTAAAGTTGATTTCTTTTTACAATACAAAATTTACTTTAAAATTGAGTTGATTTCTTTGAGCAATCGGATTAATTATTTATTCTAGAAGATAAAAGGAGGAAAAACATGGCAAAAAAAGGAAAAGGACAGTGAAAGATGACAAAAATAAATAAGAGGGGAGAGAATCCATTTCAACAGCTTATCAGGAGCAGGAGAAGCATTCGCCGCTATCTGGAGAAACCCGTTGAGAGAGAAAAAATCCTGACCTGCATAGAGGCGGCGCGCCTTGCTCCATCGGCAGACAATGTCCAGCCCTGGAGGTTTTTAATCATTGACGATCCCGAGCTGAAGTCTCAACTAGCCAAGGAAGTTTTTTCAGGGATTTATTATATTTCGAAATTTGCAGCCAAAGCTCCTGTCCTCATTATGATC
>DAOUYU010000138.1 GCA_030673995.1 Candidatus Aminicenantota bacterium | reverse complement strand
TAAGATATCTCGCTCCTGTAGCCATAATTTTTATTCTTATCTTCATAAAAAAAATAGTTTCTGGATAAAGGAAGCCAATGAAGAAAAAAACTTTAGCCATCCTCTTCGTTTTGACTTGCCTCATAAGTTTCTCAACCCTTAGAGCAGCCGATATCAAAGGCAAAGTCCACCTTTCCAAAGATGGAGAGCCCTACTCACATGGTTCTATTCTCCTCGAGCCACTGGGAGTGGAAAAACGAATAAAGGCCGAAATCGACAAAGAAGGTAACTTCGCTTACAAGAATATTGAGCCGGGTAAATATTCCCTGTGGGTAGACCTTTACAGTGCCACTCCTTCAGGAGGAGAGCAAAGAGAAATCGAAATCAAAGAAGAAGATGAAATTCTTGAGCTCACATTCTCCATTTCTCCTTCTCTTTTAGATAAAGTTCTTGTCTTCACAAAGGAAACAAGCGATTTTATATGGTTTCCTTTGATGGTTGTCTTACTCTTTTTGATAGGAATCGTGCTCACAGTTCTCACCCGTTTGATTCAGGTCAGGCGATTCATCCTTTCTGTGAAAATGGTGCTCAGAGGAGCGCTGAAGAAGGATAAGTCAGAAAAAGAAGAAGGGGATATCTCTCCTTATGCAGCCTTAATGACCGCTCTTGCTGCAACTGTAGGCAATGGAAACCTCGCCGGAGTAGCCACAGCCATAGCCACTGGAGGACCGGGGGCGCCTGTCTGGATGTGGATAGCCGGCTTCTTCGGTATGGCGACCAAGTACGCCGAAGGCTTCTTAGGTGTCAAGTTTAGGATAAAAAATGAACGGGGGGAAATGTCCGGCGGGCCCATGTATTATGCCCGTTACGGGATTAAAAATCAGAGCCTGGCAAAATTCATGGGAATGTTTTTTGCCATCTGCGGTGCTTTTACCTGCCTTTTCGGCACAGGGAACATGGCCCAATCCAATTCCATGGCTTTGGTTTTCAACAACCAGTTCGGAGTCCCTTTCTGGCTGACAGGTTTTGTCATGTTCGTCATGGTAGGAGCAGTCGTTCTGGGTGGAATCAAGAGAATCGGAGCAGTGTCCGAACGGCTGGTCCCAACCATGATCATCCTCTATTTCGCAGGAGCCGTAGTCATCATCCTGGCCAATATTGTTAACCTTCCCGCTGCTTTTGCCATTATCTTCAAGTCCGCCTTCACTGTAAAGGCCGTTGGAGGAGGCATGGTCGGGACTTCTGTGCAGCTGGCCATAAGCATCGGTGTCAGGAGAGGACTTCTTTCCAATGAATCCGGATTGGGTTCGGCAGCCATCGCCCAGTCAGCGTCAAAATCTTCAGATCCTTCCCGCAACGGCCTGATCGCCATGACCGGAACATTCATCGATACACTCCTCGTCAATACCCTGACTACACTGACAATCGTCATCACCGGAATGTATCTTAAGACAGCTGCTTTTGGCTCATCGGAAGGTCTGACATCCACGAAATTAACAGCGGCAGCCTTCGATTCCGTCATACCTTTTGGAGGATACGTCATCGCTTTGAGTTCATTCCTTTTTGGCTATTCAACGCTCCTGGGTTGGTGCTATTATGGAGAAAAGTGCATGGAATATATTTTTGGCATTAAAATAATCTATCCTTACAGACTTGCATTCATTATCCTGCTTTTTATAGGCGCCAACATCCAGGGACCTCATCTGAACATAGTCTGGTATGTAGGAGATATGGCCAATGCCTTTATGGCCTTCCCCAATTTGGTGTCCATGATTATTTTAGCCGGATTGGTCGGAAAAGCGACCACCGATTATTTTTATAAAAATAAAAAAGAGCTTTAGTCAGCAGCGGAAGTAGTTCCTTTTCTTTAATAACCTTAAGCAATATTCGAGCCAAAGGTTTTGGGGAATAGCCGAAGCGACCATTGAAAAGGCTCAGGCTAAGTGGCTTGAAAACACGCGAGATTTCCCCAGCGAGGAAATCCCGCTCGGATACAGGCTTCGCTCTCCTCTCCCTTGGGGAGAGGAACCATGCCCGCTCAGCCTTGCTCACGGTTTTCTTGCCACTCAGCCTTCGCCTGGAGGAATAAAATGCAAGAAAAAGAAGCGAGTCACTTTATGAAAAAGAGCATACGGCGTATGTCATGAGCTGCGGCGCGGAGTTCCGAGGCCGCCGAGAAGGCCGAATGGAGAATGGCGTTAAAAATCTGAAGGGAGCTAGACTATTCCCCAAAACCCTTGCCCCTACGTTGATTATCTGAGTTGCAGAAGTTACAATGAGGGAAATGAATCTTCGCCAGAGACCGCTCAAAAAACCTTTTCGCCTCACTGGCCTCACAATTTTAGTTGCTGCCCTATGCTCCTTGGGAATCTCCAGCATACAGGATGTTTCCGAATACCAAAAGCTCCTGGATAAAATTTCCGATCAGATAGGACAGATCCGAGCAAAAATTAAGGGAGAAGAAAAAAAGGAAACGACCATCCTTTCCAGGCTGGACATGATTGGCTTTAACAAAAAATTGATCAAAAAAGAAATATCCCGCCACACCATCCAGCAGAGAAAAGCCAACCGTGAGCTCTCTTCTATAAAAAAACAAATCCCGCCTCTCAAAGCAAAATTGAGCAAGGAAAAAAAATCCGTGGAGAAAATACTTGTTACTACTTACAAGTTTGGAAAATTCAGCTTTCTCCAATTCATGCTGCAAGCAAAAGATGTTGGGACTCTCATTTCTGAAAATAAAAATTTGACCCTCCTGGCACAATACCAGGAAAAAATCATAACAGACTATTTGGAAGCCTTAAATCAACTGAAACAAACAGAAGAAAAATTCGAAGGCAAGAGAAGGGAAATCTCACGCCTCATTCGGATCGCCAGGAAAAAGAGACAAGACCTTACTGCTCAAGAAACAAAAAACAGGGCTCTTATCAGAGAAACAAAGGAGAACAGAAAAGTGCATCTGCAGACTATAGAAGAACTCAAAGAAAGAGCTGAGCAGCTGCAAGTCTTGATAAAAGGATTACTCGAAGAGAAAATTTCCTTCCCCTTTCCTTTAGTTCCTCTTTGGGAAAAGAAAGGGAATCTTTCCTGGCCGATAGAAGGAAAAGTTATCACCTCTTTTGGCCTCCAGAAACACCCAAAATTTAAAACGGTTACTGTGAATAACGGAATCGATATTTCCCCCGATAAAAACGAGACGGTTATCAAGGCTATCCATGCAGGCAAAGTGGTCTATTGTGATTATTTACGCGGTTACGGCGATCTGATCATCATCGACCACGGGATGGCCTATCATTCACTCTACGGCCACTGCGCAGATTTTCTGGTCAAAAAGGGGGACATCGTCAAAGCTGGACAATCCATCGCCGAAGTCGGCGATATCGGTTCTCTAAAGGGAATCACACTTCATTTCGAGATTAGAGAAAAGACAAAACCCCGGAATCCCTTGCACTGGCTGAAGAGAAGATGATAAAATCAAATTTCACCGCAGGGTAAAATGGCCGGAAAAAAAGTAAGAGCTTTTCTTTTAACGGCGCTTATCGTCATCTCTCTCATCTTCTTGTTAGATATAAACTTTATCCCCGGGCTTTCATTAAAATCTCCATCCTATGAGCACTATAAACTGCTGGGGAAAGTCATGCGGTTAATCAAGGATGACTACATTGAAGAACCTAACCCGACTAAAACAATGAAAGGAGCCTTTAAAGGGCTGATTAATCCCCTTGATACATTATCCTGCTATTTAGATAAAGAGAGTTCACTCAAGTATAATCAGCGCAAGGAAGCAAACCTAAAGGATATAGGAGTCGTTCTTTATAAGGAATATGGTTATTTTCCCCGGGTCATAGGTATTGTTGAAAACTCTCCTGCCGAAAAAAAAGGAATCCAAATCGGTGATATTTTTAGTGCTCTCGACGATCGGCCGACTCTGACAATGAGTCTGATCGAGACCCATCTCTATCTCAAAGATAGAGAGAAAATCCTCCTCAGGATCAGGATTCTCAGGGGAGGCAAAACAGAGGAAATAACTATTAAAAGAACACTGCTCTTTAAAGAACCCTTCTCTTACACTTTGAAAGAAAATACAGGCGGACTGTTGAAGATCCATCATCTCTATCCTCCCTGTGTAAGCAAAATAAAAGAAAAAATCATCCCCCGATTGAAGCTACAAAAAAAGGCTTTGATTCTGGATTTGAGAAATTGCCATGATGGAGACATCGAGGAGGCCCGCAAGCTCATCAACCTCTTTATGAAAGCAAGGGAAATTGGCTACTTTGCCCAAAAAAAGGGAACAAAACAGATCCTTTCCTGCCCGCAGAATCCCGAGCTTGAAAAATTGCCCTTGATCATCTGGACAAATCAAGCAACGATCGGAGCTGCAGAAATAGTGGCAGGAGTTCTGAAAGAATTTAAAGAAGCTAAAATCGTCGGGCTTACAACTCCAGGTCTTGTGGCCAAACAAAGTTATATTCCTTTAGAAAATGGCGATGGGATACTTCTCACTTCGGGAATATTCTACCTCAGATCAGAAAAGACATTATGGAAAAAGGGAGTTGAACCCGATATCAAAATCACAGAGAAAAACCCAGATTTCACTTCATATCTTAAAAGAAGCCTTTTATATTAAGCCAAAAATGTAGTTCATGCAAAAACCCAGGTTTTCAAAAAGAAAAAGCGCCCCTTCCTTCCCTCCATTAATCTTCATTATCTTTTCTCTTCTGGTTCTTTTCTCAGCAATCGGTTTAGATTATATCGGCTGGAAAAAAGGAGAAAAGTCCTATATTTTTTCTGCGCTGGCAAAAAAGAAGAAAGCTTTGCAGGTTCAAGAAGAGTTTGACCAGATTGTTCTCGATACTTTAGCCTCCCAGGGAATAGCCTCCGAGACCATTCAGCAGTTCAGGGATAACAAGGGAGTCCTTCATCTTATGATTGACCTTACATTAAAAAAGTACTGGGAGATGGAATTTCTTCTTGAAAGAGAATTCAAAAGAATAAACGCCTCTGTCTTTGAAAAAGAG
>DAOUYU010000063.1 GCA_030673995.1 Candidatus Aminicenantota bacterium | reverse complement strand
TCGCGGGCAATGCCTAACACAAGAGTTTTGCCTTTGATCTTTACTGGAAACGTTCTTATTTCAGCAGTGACCCGACTGCCGTCTTTCCGATTTAAAATGAATTCATCCGGTCCAGTGGGTTTTCCCAGGGCATTTTTGGCCAGAAGTTTAGCCGCTCTCGGGATTTGCTCTAGAGAGAGGATTTTCAATTTTAGAAAACTCTTTCCGACTAATTCCTGCCTTTTATAACCCATCATATTCTCTGCGGCTTTATTACCGTCGATGAAAATACCTTTGAGGTTGTTCAAATAATAAGCATCCGGTGCATATTCAAACAATATCCTGAGCCGCTCTTCTGAGCTTGTGAGTTCTTCTTCAGCCCGCTTGTGCCCGGTGATTTTGTTTCTGGTGTCATCAATCATCATATTTATGCCCACAGCAAGTGAATCAAGATCATCATTTTTGCCTGAAGGCTCTATCTGGGCAGAGTAATCGCCCCTTGCCGCTTTCATGACAGCCTCAATAAATTCATTTATTCGGTTTTTTTCTTCCATTTTTCCCCTCAAATAATTAAATTTGAACTTGGGTTATTCTGTTTTCTTATATGTATGATCTCGGGAAGAAATACAAAAGAAAAGATTTTCATCTTTCGGTGTTTCTGCTGTTCCCAAAACCAGGATTCCTTCTTTTTTTAAAAAATCATGTATTTTTTTGAACATTTCATTTTGGAGTTCGGGATTAAAAAAAATAAATAAATTCCGGCATAGAATTAAATCAAATTTTCCCAGAGTGTTTCCTTTTATAAGGTCATGATATCTTAATCTAACCAATTTCCTTATATTCTCTTTTATTTTGAATCCATTGTATTTAATTTTTGTGAAATATTTATTTAGATATGAATGAGGAACATTTTTTACCTCTGTTTTTTTGTATTGAGCTCTTTTGGCTTGTTTTAGAGCGGCTCTATTCACATCTGTAGCATGAATAATGATCTTCAAATTATCTTTTTTGCTTTTCATTATTTCGCTTAAAATAATAGCAAGCGAATAAGGTTCCTGGCCTCCAGAACAGCCAATCGACCAGATGCGAATTCTTTTTCTATTCCCGGCAGATATTTTTTCCAGCAGATCCGGCAGAATTTTTCTTTTTAGCGTAAAGAATACTCTTTTATCGCGGAAAAAATCGGTGATGTTTATGGAGAGAACATCTAGGAATTTGTGAGATTCTGATGGATTTCTTTTCAGGAAAGCCAGGTATTCTTTATAGCTTTTTGATTTTGTGGCCAGAAGCCTCCTCTCAATCCGTCTTTTTAAAGTGGAAGCCCGGTACTGCCGGGCATCAAATCCTGTAATTCTGTGTATTTGGATTAATATCCTGCTTAGATTCTTCTCATTCGCTTTATACATTTTGGAATTGAGGTCAGGGACAGACCCTTTTCCCATCTTTGACCACGATTTTTCCGTTCTTAATGACATGTTTTATGTGATTAACGCCCAGGTGGTAGACAAGGGTGGGATAGTTGGGAACATTGCAGAGGATGAGGTCCGTTTTTTTTCCGACTTCAAGGCTTCCCACATCATCATGCCGGGATAAAGCATAGGCTGCATTTGCTGTTGATGCGTTAACGGCTTCTTCGATTGACATTTTCATTGTGAAAACGGCAAGCTGGAGCACAAAGAGCATGGATTCTGTCATCGAGCTTCCCGGGTTGAAGTCCGTAGCTAGAGCGACGATTGCCCCTCTGTCGATGAGTTTTCGGGCGGGCGCTCTCTTATCAAGCATGAGGAAAAAAGAGACTACCGGAAGTAAAGAAGCCGCAGTCTGGCTTTGAGCAAGCTTTAGAATACCTTCTTCGGTGATGTTGATGAGGTGGTCCGCAGAAGTGGCGCCTTCCTCTGCGGCGAGTTGTGCTCCACCAAGACCAGAGAATTCGTCGGCATGGATTTTGATCTTAAACCCGGCGGCTTTAGCCGCTCTGGTCAATTCTCTTGTCTCGTCAGGAGAGAAAACCCCTTCTTCACAGAAGATATCGAAAAATTCGGCCAGTTGTTTTTCTTTGACTTCGGGGAGAATTTTATCTGTGAGAAGGCTGATGTAGTCGTTTTTCCGGTCTCTGTATTCTTCCGGGATATCGTGGGCACCCATAAAAGTAGGAACGATATCAACGGGATGGAGCCTGCCGGCTTCTTTCAGCACCTCAAGCTGCTTTATTTCATCTTTGAGATTCAGTCCATAGCCGCTTTTGGCTTCAGTGGTAGTGGTGCCGAGGAGAAGCATGCTGTCGAGGCGGGAAAGGCAGAGAGAGAGGAGTTCTTCACGGGAGGCCTGACGGGTTGCTTTGACAGTTGTTTGAATCCCCAGGCCTTTTTCCGCCAATTGTAGGTAGGAGTAGCCTTCAAGGCGAAGAACGAACTCCTTCTCTCTACTGCCGGCAAAAGGTAAGTGGGTGTGGGAATCCACAAAACCCGGAAGTCCGACCAGACCGCTTCCATCAATAATAATCCCATTTTTGTCTAACCGAACTTCCTCTTTGAATGCTTTTTCATTTCCGATGAAGACAATCCTTCCTTTGTGCGAGGCGATGCAGCCATTCTCGATGAGTCCCACATCCTGAAGGGCATCTTTTCTTTTAGGAATCGCCCCTCTACAGGTGATAAGTTGACCACAGTGAGTAACGGCAAGGTCAGCTGATCTCATCGGAAATTTTTCTCAACGGAGTGACTGTTTTTTTTCTGATAAAAGAGGGGGTTTCATAGGATTCCCACTGTTTTTCCCCTGCAGGCTTGTTCCAGAGAATATCACTTCCCTTTGGCTCGAATAAATAAGGAGGTGTCTCATTCTTAGCCCGGAAAGAGGGAGGTGTTTCTTTATTCAGGGGAATAAAGTCTTCTTGGGCAACAGCTTCTGTTCGAGGCCTCAGCTCAAATCCTGTGGCGATGACCGTTACTTTGGCCATTTCTTTCATGTCTTCATCGATGACAGTGCCGAAGATGATATTGGCTTCAGGGTGAGCCTGGCTGTGGATAAGCTGCGATGCTTTTGAGACTTCGAGAAGAGTGATGTCTTTACCGCCGGTGATATTGATGAGCACTCCCTGAGCTCCCTCGATCGAGGTGTCCACCAGAAGGGGACTGGATATTGCTTTCTGTGCGGCATCAACAGCTCTGTTTTCGCCGGATGCTATTCCAGTGCCCATGAAAGCCATTCCCATGCCCTTCATGATTGATTTGACATCGGCAAAGTCCAGATTGATCAGACCCGGCCTGGTAATGAGATCTGAAATTCCCTGCACAGCCTGTCTCAGGATATCGTCAGCCATTCTGAAGGCATCTTGAATAGAGGTGTCCAGCGTAACCGTCTGGAGAAGCCTTTCATTAGGTATTGAAATGACCGTATCGACAGAGGATCCTAACTCATCCAGGCCTTCCCGTGCTTGCTTTGCTCTGACTTTTCCTTCAAACTCAAAGGGAAAGGTCACGATAGCAATAGCCAGGATATCCATTTCTGAGGCGAGGTTTGCCAGTATCGGAGTCGTTCCTGTTCCTGTGCCTCCTCCTAATCCAGCCGTCAGAAAGACCATGTCTGCTCCCTGAATGATATCTATTAACTTCTCCGTGTCTTCGATGGCTGCTTCTTTCCCGATGTCCGGCCTGCCTCCTGAGCCCAGGCCTTTGGTCAGTTTCTCTCCGATCTGAACCTTGGTTCTTGCCCTGTTGCTGTTGAGGGCTTGAAGGTCTGTGTTGACCGCGATAAAATCCACTCCTTCGATTCCGGTCTGGATCATCCTGTTTACGGCATTGCCTCCTCCGCCGCCGATCCCGACAACCTTGATTTTTGCACCTATGCGGTCTTCCACTAAATGAAATTTTAATTTACCTCTCGTTTTTTCACTCATTGTTTCCTCCTATGCTTCTTTGAGCCAATCTTTGACTTTTGCCCAAAGACCTTTTTTTCTTTCTTTAGAAGAACCTTTTTCTTTCCATTGATTATATCCGTAAAGGATGAGGCCAACCGCAGTGGCATAGTCTGGAGTGTTGACCCTGTCTACCAGACCTCCTATGCCGATTGGATCGCCCCGCCTGACAGGCAGATCAAAGATTTCTTCGGCAGCTTCTTCCAATCCTTCCAGCAGTGCTGTCCCACCTGTCAGAACAATTCCCGAATTGAGAGATTTTTCGTATCCCATCCGCTTGATATCGTTATCAACTAAACGAAAGATTTCTTCTGCCCTGGGTTGGATGATGTCGGCTAATAATTGCCTGGAAAGGACCCTGGATTTTTTGCCGCTCCCCACTGAGGGGACTTCTATGGTGTCCTGCTCATCTAACATCGGGCTGGATACACAGCCAAATTTTTTCTTTATTTTTTCAGCCTCGGGAATGGGAGTCCGGAGGCCGACCGCGATATCATTGGTGAAATTGTCTCCTCCGATGGGTATTATGAATGTATACCACAGGCTCCCCCGTTCAAAAATGGATATTTCAGTCGTTCCTCCACCAATATCGATCAAGCCCACTCCAAGTTCCTTCTCATCGTGGGAAAGAATAGAAGTGCTCGCGGCGATCTGGTTGAGGACAATCTGTTCGATTTCAATACCGGCCCGTCCTATGCAGGTTTTCAGGTTTTGAAGGGAAGTGTTAGCGCTTGTTATGATGTGGACATTGACTTCGAGTTTTATCCCGTTCATACCGAGGGGATCTTTGATTCCATCCTGCTCATCGACCAAAAATTCTTGGGGAATGATATGAATGATTTCTCTATCAGGGGGGATCGATACGGCCTTGGACTGGTCGATAACACGATGTATATCTTCGCGCGAAATTTCTCTGTTTTTACTTGATACAGCGATGACTCCTCTGCTGTTGAAACTTTTTATATGTGCGCCGGAGATTCCAACAAAGGCTGAATCTATTTCAACGCCTGCCATAAGCTCAGCCTCTTCCTGGGCTTTTTTGATGGCATCGACTGTCGCATCCAGGTTGACCACGACTCCTTTTCTCAACCCTCTTGATTCGGCAGTGCCTATGCCGATAATCTCGATTTTTTTATTTTCAGTGATTTCACCTATGATGGCGGCTACTTTTTTTGTTCCTATGTCAATTCCGACAATATAACCATTTTTTGGCATCAGTTAGCCTCCTTATATGAGTTTGATATGAAGTCTCCAAAAGGATTATTCTTAGGTTTGATGTATATCCGGCCGTCGAAACGAAGGTCAACATATTCGAGCTCGCCGTACCTGTCTAATATTGATCTGTATTTTTGGAATGATTTGAATCTCTGAGCAAAGTGGTCATTCCCGAGAATCAGCCTTGTCTGTTTGTTTTTGAGCTGGACAATGACGTTGTTGTAATCTGTGAGGTCTAAAACACCGAGCTGCTCTTTCTCTGAATATGACAGGCTGGTTAGACATTTCCATGCCGATTTGAGCTTTTCTTCGTATTCCTCTTGGAAATTATTCGAATCGATCAGAAGAGGCAGACTCATCTCTTTTCCCGGTTCAATTTTTTCAAGCAGCACTCCTTCTTCGTCTATAAGGTAAAGTTCTCTTTTTTTCAACAGAGCAGCCGGGCTTCTTTCTTTGACCTCGATCTTCAAGGTGGCTGGAAGAATTTTTCTCACGCTAACCTCTTTAATCCACCTGTGAGATGTAAAGGCCTTCTGAAGGTGGCTGATGTCAAAAAGGAGCAAATTTCCCAGATTTCTTCCTTCCAGATAGCGTTGGATTTCCTCTTTCACCTCGTTCTTGCGGCATAAAATTGCTACGTTTTTTATATTGAGATTATCCCAGGAAATCAGCCAGAGATATGCGTGCTGGATAAAATAGAATATTCCGCCCAGAAGAAAGAAAGAGAAAAGAATATGCCTGAATTTCAATTTGGCTTTTCTTTTGATCTTTTTAGGGTTTATTTTTCCTTTTCCTCTTTGGAACTGTATCGGCTGGGATGGGAATGTGTATGTTCTGTGCTTGAAAGGTGGATTAAGATAAGAAGGCATAGTTATCCTCTTGTTTCCAGCGTTTTTATAATATCCGGAATAATCCGGTTTATATTCCCAGCTCCCAGGACAAGGATCATATCTCCAGGTTCAGCGATTTTTTTGACCAGGGAAGGGATTTTATTCATGTCTGATTCAAAATATATATTTTTATGGCCGAACTGCTCAACTTCCTCGAAGAGAACTCTGCCCGAGACTCCCTCGATAGGTTTTTCTCCTGCCGGGTATATTTCTGAGATGATAAGAACATCGGCTTGGTTGAATGAGGTGGCAAAGCTTTTCATGAGAAGAGAGAGACGTGTGTAACGATGGGGTTGAAAGACGGCAACAACCCTTCGTGACCAGCCTTTCTTGGCTGCTTCAAGGGTGGCCCTTATTTCTGTGGGGTGATGGGCATAATCTTCGATAATCATAATATCGTTCACTTCTTTTTTTAACTCAAAGCGGCGGCCGGAGCCCTGGTAGCTTTCCAGAGCTTGCAGAATGAGGTGAGCAGGTAAGTCCAGGTCCAGTCCTACGGCCACTGCGGCCATGGCATTATATATACTGTGAACACCGGGAACATTAAGCTTCATTTTTCCCAGTTTTTTACCTTTCCGATAGAGGGTAGAAGTGCTTGTAAATTTCTCAAATTGTTTATCGCGGGCAAAGATGTCTGCCTGGGCAGAGAATCCGTAGCTGATGATTCTTCGATCAAGCGATGGAATCAAAGCCTGGAGATTGGGGTCATCGAGGCAAAGGACGATGGGACAGTAAAAAGGGACTTTGTTGGCAAAACTGATAAAGGTTTTTTTGATCTCTTCAATTGTCCTGTACTGGTCAAGATGCTCATCATCCAGGTTGGTAAGAACCGCGATAAAAGGGGACAGAAGGAGAAAGGAGCGGTCGCTTTCATCGGCTTCGGCAACGATAAAATCCCCTGCGCCCAGTTTTGCGTGGGCGCCGACAGTGTTTAAGCGGCCGCCCACAATAATTGTCGGGTCAAAGCCGCCTGTTTCCAGCACCTGGGCAATCATGGAAGTGGTGGATGTTTTTCCGTGAGAGCCAGCCACTGCGATTCCGTATTTCATCCTCATCAATTCTGCCAGCATTTCCGCCCGGGGAATGACCGGTATTTTCAGGCGCCGTGCCTCCGCGACTTCAACATTGTCTTCTATTATAGCGGAGGAGACAACGACGACATCCGCGCCTTTTACATTTTCAGCTTTGTGGCCGATAGTGATTTGTGCTCCGAGGCGGATAAGACGCTGAGTCACTTCAGTCTCGATGATATCTGTCCCTGAAATCCTGTGATCCAGGTTCAGGAGCACCTCGGCGATTCCGTTCATGCCTGTGCCGCCGATACCTATCATATGGATATGATTGATCTTCCTGTGAACCTGTTTGACCACTTAGTTACTCCTTCTGCCTGATTCCATAAGTTCGTAGCAGAGGCCCGATATTTTCTCGGCAGCGTTTTCTGTCTTCAATCCAGCCAGGTTTTTTTCCATTTGAGTGATTTTTTCTTTGTTTTCTAATAAATAAAAGATTTTTCCAGCGAGTATTTCAGGAGAGAATTCCTCTTCAAGGATAATTTCGGCTCCCTTTATCGCTGCCAGCTCTCCGGCATTGAGAGCCTGGTGATTGTCAGTGGCCTGGGAGAAGGGGATCAGCAGAGATGCCTTTTGAGAGGCGATGAGTTCTGCGACTGTGGTTGCGCCTGCACGGCATATGATCAGATCTGATTTTTGAAAATAATTGGCCATCTCATAGAAATAGGATTTAACAGTTACATCTTTAAAGTTGTTTTGGGTGTAGCTTTTTTTGACCCAGTCGAAATCCTTTTTCCCTGTTTGATGGAATATTATCAATCTCTCTTTTTCTTCTTTGAGAAGAGGAAGAGTGGCGGTTGTTCCCTTGTTCAGAAAATGTGATCCCTGGCTTCCTCCAAAGATAAGAAGAGTGAGATGATTTGTCCTTTTTTTGGGTGAGATATGGTGAAATTCTTCTCTTACCGGATTCCCGATAAATACTCCTTTTCCTTTAAAAGATGGAAGCGAATTCTTAAAAGAGACAGCTGCTTTTTGAACCCAGCGAAGAAGAAGCCTGTTGGTAAGCCCGGGGTAGAGATTTTGTTCGAGGATCAGCGTGGGAATTTTCATTAACGAAGCAAGGAGCACGATGGGTCCTGAACTGTAGCCTCCTACTCCGATGACCAGGCCGGGCTTTATGCGGAGAAGTATGGCGAGGGATTTTAAAAAAGAAAACGGGAGGAGAAAAAGAGATTTGATGGCTTTCAAACCTCTTCCTTTTATGCCCTCAATTTTCAAGGCGATAAATTCAGCCTTGTGATGTTTCATGATATTTCTTTCCAGCTCTCTGCTGCTTCCGACAAACGTCAAATGGAGATGGGGATTTTTTTCTATAAGCTTATTTCCGACAGTTAGAGCCGGATAAAGATGACCCGCCGTCCCTCCGCCGCTTATGATGATTTTTTTCTCCTTCATTTTTATCTTCGAGCGACCTTTTTTCTTTGTGAGATATTGAGCAGAATGCCGATGCTGAAGAGAGTACATATGAGAGAAGACCTTCCGAAGCTGATCAGGGGGAGAGGAATACCTGTCGGCGGTCCTAATCCAATGACGATGCTTACGTTCAGGAGGGCTTGGAAAAAGATGGCAAGAGTAATCCCGGCGGCGGTGATCTGACTGAAGAAGTTGGTCGCTCTTAAGGAGATGACCAATCCTCTCCAGAAGAGGATGAAAAAAAGGAGGAGAATGGCCGAGGTGCCAATCAGACCGAGTTCTTCTCCGGCAATGGCAAAGATGTAGTCGGTGTGAGCACAGGGAAGAAAGAAGAGTTTTTGGGTGCTTTCTCCGATACTGACTCCCAAAAGGCCTCCTGAACCGATGGCGAGTTTTGACTGAATGATCTGAAATCCAGCCCCTTGAGGATCTTCTGCAGGTGCTAAAAAGGCAAAGACTCTGTCCAGCCTGTATTTAGCCTGGAAAAGATAAAAAGCAAATAGACTCAAAGATAAGAATCCAAAGTAAAAGAAATATTTAAGCTTCACTCCTGCTATAAAGAGCATAATCGCGCAGATAACAAAGACCAACAAGGCTGTGCCGTAATCAGGCTCTTTGATTATCAGCAGGATAAAAAGAAAAATGATGGTCAAAGGAAACAGAAA
>DAOUYU010000162.1 GCA_030673995.1 Candidatus Aminicenantota bacterium | reverse complement strand
GTTTTATTCCATGTTTTATTGCCTGTTCTGTTTGCTTGTAGTCGGCATTTGTATGCCCTGCCGAGGGAATAATTTCTTGTTCGGTCAGGAAAAGAATAAAATCCAATGCTCCTTCGATTTCAGGAGCTACGGTCATGATTTTTATGCTTTTTTCAGAAGCTTCGATGTATTCTTTCATTTCAGCCAGGGATGGTGTTCTCATAAATTTTTTCGCCAGCGCCCCGCTTTTTTCCCTTGAAATATATGGGCCTTCCAGGTTCAACCCGATAATTTCAGGAATATCTTTAAATTTTTTCTTAACCTGGATGAGAGTTTTTATGGCTTTTAGCATTTGCTGGTGGGTGGCAGTCATTACGGTTGGAAGAAGAGAAGTGGTCCCGTTTTTGAGATGACTTTTTAGAGCTTGTGCAATCGATTCAGGGGAAGAATCCATGAAATCGATACCTTCTCCACCATGAAGGTGAATGTCGATAAAACCTGGAACAGCGAGATGATTTTTATATGAAAACACTTCTGCCTGCTGAGGGATTTCTGATTCCGCAATTTGCCTAATCCTGGCTATTTTTTCTCCCTCAATAAGGATGGAACCATTTTTTATGATTTCTGCGGGGGTGTAAATATCACAATCTTTAATGAGTTTGTCTTCTGCCATACTATTTTAGAAAATCTTTTACTCTTTTTTTATTTTTGTACACCCACTTGTGGTACTCTATTCTGGTCAAAAAAGAAGAGGCATCCTCGTCGACAATAATTTTAGCCTGGGGATGAAACTGGTTCCAGGCTTGATGAATGATGCGGGATGCTGCCTCGCAGATTTTTTCGTAATCTGTAGTGATTATGACTTCCAATCGGATATCTCCAAAATTTCTTCCTTGAATTGGCTTGCCGTTCTTTCGGCCTTCTCTTTACTTTTTGCTTCCACTATCACTCTTATTATCGGCTCAGTGTTGGAAGGTCTGATATGAATCCAGCAATTTTCAAGCTGTATCTTCAGGCCGTCTAAAAGAGAGATCTCTCCCCTGTTCCAGTATCTCTTTTTTAGCTGTTTTATTATATGATAGGCCTGTTCCTGTGTCCCATCGATTTTGTCTTTTATCATGTAATACCTGGGAACTTCTTTTCGAAGCTCGGAAATTGTTTTGCCAGAGGATGCCATGTACTCTAGAATCAACCCCATTGCAGTGAAACTGTCCCGGCAGGGATGAATTTCGGGGAGAATGACGCCCCCGTTTCCTTCCCCTCCGATGGCGATTTTTCCCTGGTGGGATAACATCCTCTCCACTACATTTATCTCGCCTATTTTTGTCCTGAATACAGGGGCATTGAATTCTCCGGCAATGTCATCGATAGCCTGAGATGTCGAGAGATTGACAAAAACCGCTCCGCTTCTTTTACTCAAGATATATTTCGTGGCCAGAATCAAAGTCAATTCTTCTCCGAGGGGTTTTCCTTTTTCGCTGCAAATAGCGAGTCTGTCTGCATCGGCATCCTGGGCAAAGCCGACATCGGCTTTCTTTTGAGATATGGTCTGACAGAGCCCGGCAATATTTTCAGGAATAGGCTCAGGGTGATGGGCGAAAGAGCCGTCAGGCACAGCGTTGATTAAAATCGCCTGGCAGCCCAGTGCTTCTAAAAACCGGGGAACAAGCACTGCACCTGCTCCGTTACAGCAGTCGATGGCGACTTTGAATTTTTTGAGGCGGATTGAATCGACATCAAGATAGGACAGCAGTTTTTCCAGATGAAGCTTTGTGGGATTCTGTTCCAGTGTTGGGGTTTTGTATTTTTCAGCTTCAACCAGAGAGAACTCCCCCTGATGATAGATATCTAAAAACTCATCCATTTGATGGGTATTGAAATAAAAACCCTCTCCGTTGATAAATTTCAGCCCATTCCACTCTTTGGGATTATGACTCGCTGTTACGGCTATACCTCCCACAGATTTGGCTTCCCCGGTAAAAATCTGAATGGAGGGAATAGGGCAGATGCCGATGTCAATCGGCTGGCAGCCTACAGACAGCAGCCCGGATAAAACAGCCTTCTTAACCATCGTCCCTGATATTCTTGAATCCTGGCCGACGATGACCATTCCCTGCCCCATGTAAGTTCCAAACGCCTGGGCAAAGGAGGCTGCAAGTTGGGGCGTTAAACTCTCACCCACGACACCCCTCACGCCCGAGATGCTTATTTTTAAAGATGTTGTCCTTTTCATTTTATGAGTGAGGAGATGAATCTCGCTACCTCTTCGGCTCTCTCCTGTGCTTTTTCTTTTGATGTGTCTTCAGAAATTATCCTGATCATAGGTTCTGTGGCCGAAGTTCTCACATGAATCCAGCCGCTTCGGAAATCCACTCTTATTCCATCTGAACTGTCTATTTGGCGGTCCGGATAGAGCTTTTTGACTTCGTTGACGATGGAGTGAATTTTTGTAGAAGGGCAGTATGTTTTCTCTTTAACGATATGATACCTGGGAAGTTCTTCGGTCAATCGGGAGATGTTCATTTTCCTTTTGGCCATGATTTCTAAGATCATTCCCATGGTTAAGAATCCATCGAAGACAGGCTGGAATTCGGTGATGGCGACTCCCCCACTCCCTTCGCCGGCTAAAACGGCGTCCTCATATATTAGAGATTGGATGGAGTGGGATTGGCCAACCTTGGTTTTAACCAGCGGGCAGTTGTTTTGTCGAGCCACATCCTCGATCATTTTTGAAGTGGAACGACTGGTGATCACTGTTCCCGGATTTTGCTTCAGGTAATGATTGGCTATCAGGGGAAAAGTGTATTCTTCGGATAGAGTTTCCCCATCTTCTGCTACCAGGGATACCCGGCTTACATCACTGTTTAAAACAAAGCCGACATCCGCTTTGACAACCTTGATAATCGAAGCGACCTGCTGGGCATTTCGTGGCCGGGGTTCTGGATCGTGAGGGAAAAAGCCGTTCGGCTCATTGTTGACAGGAACCAGATCAAAATTGAGGTGCCTGCTGAGCCAATCCAGGCTTTTCGCTCCTGCTCCATTGCAGGTATCGATTATGACCTTTAAACCGGCTTTTTTTATGGCCTGAACATCAAGGAACTCGCCCAAGCTTTTAAAATAGAAATCCATAGTGTTATCGGCTGATTTTATCCAGCCCAGGTTATCAGTAGAAACTTTTGAAAATTTACCCAGATGATAAATATCTAATACTTCTTCTCCCTGAAAGGCATTGAGATAGGTGCCTTCCTTGTTGATAAAGGTTAATGCATTCCACTTTATGTCATTGTGCCCGGCAGTGATTGATATTCCACCCTTTGCTTTAAGCCTTTTGACCGTATATTGCAGGATAGGAGTGGGACAGACGCCCAGGTCGATGACATCACAGCCGGTCGAAGTCAATGCGGAAAGACAGGCCGAATGGAGCATGGACCCTGAAATTCGAGTGTCCCGGGCCACCAGAACAGGATTTGAGCCGACATAGGTGCCGAAAGCACTGGCAAAGTTCATGACCAGCTCAGGTGTAATCGTTTCCCCTACAATCCCTCTCACACCCGATATGCTAAATTTCAACAATTTCATCGTAATTCTTTACTTGTGCCTCTTATGCCCGATATCCCGATCTTTAACAATTTCATCGGAGTTCTATGTCTGCTTTATTATAAACTTAAAAAAGAACATAAAGAAGTAAAAAGGGAGAAAAAAGGAGGCAGTAAATGAGGGAACAAATAACTAGGGGAGATAAATAGGGGGACACAATACCTGTTCGGTTTTGTGTTCCTGAATATCCGGTTTTGGTGTTACGCATCAATTTTTTCTTTTTTTCTTGTCTTTTTAATTTTTCTTGTTAAAATAATCGTGCACCCTGCGTGAAAAATGAGGACGGATGAAAAAGCGGATGAGAAAGGGGACTGTCCCCTTTTTTCCTCCCCTTTTTTTAGGAGAGAGAAATGTCTGATTTCTTGAAAAAGAT
>DAOUYU010000137.1 GCA_030673995.1 Candidatus Aminicenantota bacterium | reverse complement strand
AGTTTAATTTGTAATATATTATTTAAAAACGCAAAAAATGTGCCAACTTTTATAGAATAATTAACTATATTATTATCAATAAGATAATAAATATCCACATATTTATAATTCGAATAAAATCCAATATTTTGAATTTTTTCTCCAAAAAATTGGATTTATTACTATATCCTCAGAGGCTATAATCAGTATTCTTGTTCTCGTGATACAACTAAGAAATGCGTTTGAAAACTGTTGCTAAGAATGGTGGGGAGCCTGATTGATGGTAGATTTCTTATGAGCTAATTCTTTCTGTTGACATTAAACCTTTTTTTATCTTAGACTAAAAAATATAGAAAAAATTGGAAAGGAGGAGTAAAATGCGGTTTCTTACAAAAAAATTTTTTATCTTTTCCAGAGCTGCCTCTAAAATTCCTAATAGGAAAATAGAGGGTTTTTTCATGTCTTATTTAAGATTCTTATCATGTTCCTTTTTTCTCCTTGTGACTATTTCTATTTCCGTATATCCTCTGGTAGCTACGGATTCATCAAATTTTAATTCAGACATTCTTAAACACATCAAATGGCGAGAAATTGGGCCGGCAAACTTCGGAGGTCGAATAAGCGATATCGAAGCCGTCCCTGAGAACCCAAAAATCATCTTCGTAGCATCCGCCTCTGGAGGAATTTTTAAAAGCGTCAATAATGGAGTAACGTGGCAGCCGGTTTTTGATGAGGAGGGAACTTCCCTTTCCATAGGAGACATCGCCATTGCGCCTTCTGATCCCAATATTATCTGGGCAGGGACTGGAGAACCGAACAACCGTCAAAGTTCATCCTGGGGTGATGGAGTCTACAAATCTATCGACGGTGGAGAAACATGGAGATACATGGGGTTGAAAGAGACCCACCACATTGGCCGCATCGTCATCCATCCTCAAAATCTGGATATCGTTTATGTAGCAGCTTTGGGACATCTATGGGGAACGAATCCTGAACGAGGCTTATATCGGACAAAAGATGGAGGCAAGACGTGGGAGAAGATTCTCTTTATTAATAAAGACACTGGTGCTGTAGATGTTGCAATAGAGAGGAATGGCCGTGTTCTCTATGCTGCGGCTTATCAACGCCGCCGCAGAGCCTGGGGCTTTGTAGGAGGAGGGCTTCACAGTGGCCTCTATCGCTCCATGGATGGAGGGGATACATGGGAGAAGCTGAGCAAGGGGCTGCCTGAGGGAGACACAGGACGAATCGGGATAGATATCTCTAAAAGCCATCCAAACATTGTCTACGCCATTGTCCAAAACAAGGATGGCGGTGTCTTCAGGTCAGAGGATCGAGGTCAAACCTGGACCAGAGTGAGTGAATCGAACCCCCGTCCCTCCTATTACAGCCAGATCCGTATTGATCCCTTAAATCCTAACAAAGTGTGGATGCTGGGAAGTCGGCTCTCTGTATCCATTGATGGTGGAAAAACATTTTCTGTTGCTGCAGTAGAGATAAGGCGTTCTGATAGAGACAAAAAAGCAGCGGAAAATGTTCATGTTGACCACCATGCTCTTTGGATTGATCCCAAAGATCCGGATCATCTACTTTTGGGCAATGATGGGGGTTTTTATATATCATATGATGGAAGCAAAAACTGGGATTTCATAGATAATCTTCCAATAGCCCAATACTATGCCATTGGAGTTGACAACCGAGAGCCCTACTGGATCTACGGTGGAACCCAGGACAACGGGACCTGGGGAATTCCCAGTAGAACCTATAGTAGCAGGCTGGGTATCCGCAATTCTGATGTAGTAAATATTGCGAATGGAGATGGCTTCTATGTGGCCTTGGATCCCCAAGACCACACTGCAATTTATGCAGAAACCCAAAATGGAAGACTCCTTTTTGTCGATCTGGAAACGAAAGAAGAAAAGAGCCTCCAGCCTGTTCCTGAAGACCCCAAGGAAGAATACCGTTTTAACTGGAAATCGCCCTTAATTCTGTCTCCTCATAACTCAAACATTCTCTATTATGGAGGAAATAAGCTTTTTAAAACGTCTGACCGGGGACATAGCTGGGAAGTAATTAGTACGGATCTCACTCTGAATCAGGACTGGAAAAAAATTGCCATCATGGGAGTCATCCGAAATGAAGACACACTTTCACGGGATGATGGCGTAGCTCATTTTGGAACCATCACCACCCTTTGTGAATCCCCGCTACAATCCGGACTCATTTACGTAGGGACAGATGACGGGAATGTTCAGATGACGCAGGATGGCGGTAAAACTTGGCAAAACCTGTCTGAAAAATTTCGACTTCCTGGACCGCGCTGGGTTAGCCGTGTTCTGACCTCTCACCATGGCGCTGGCACAGCTTATATATCTTTTGACGGCCATCAGGATGATGATTTTAAACCCTATATCTTTAAAACCACTGATTTTGGCAAGACCTGGAAGAGCATTTCAGAAGGCATTCCTGATGGCATGGCTGTGAATGTCCTGGCAGAACATCCGCGAAATGCAGATCTCCTCCTTGCCGGTACGGAGTTTGGGTTGTTTGTTACTATTGATGGTGGGAAGAGCTGGATTCTTGCTGGTGAAAGCCTTCCCCGGGCACCTGTCGATGACATCGTCATCCATGCTAGAGAAAATGACATTGTCCTGGGAACTCATGGCAGAAGCATTATCATCCTGGATGATATTGCCATGTTAGAGCATTTGGATGAGAAAGTCCTCGATTCTGAAGCCCATCTTTTTCCTCCTGGGGATGCCATACAGTTCCATGACAGAATGGAGGTAGCGACAGACCAGGGAGCAGCAGAATTTTCGGGTACAAACCCTGACTATGGCGCTTTGATTACCTACTATTTAAAAAGCGATCCCTCTCCTCCTGAAGAGAAAGCTTCTACCAAAGGCGAAGAGGATAAAGAAGAGAGCAGAAAGCAGGAGGAAAAACCTAAGGTGAAAATTGTCATTTTGGACAAAGAGGAGAAAGTGGTGAGAGAGCTGGAAGGGCCCGATAGAAAAGGCTTTAACCGGATTAGCTGGAATCTTCGCTACCCTCTTTCTTTTGAGTCGAGGGTAGACGATGGAGGCTGGTATGAACGTCAAAAAGGTCCTTTCGCCCTCCCAGGAGAATACACTATAAAATTGATCGCAAGGAAACAGGAATTGATTCAGAAGTTTCAAGTTATGATTGATCCCCGCGCAAAAACTACTCCTGAGGCGCTTCAGGCGAGATTTGAGGCAAGTATGAAAGTGATGGAGATGCAGAGGGCTTTCGTGGAGGCCCAGAAAGCAATTGAGGAGATGGAAAAAGAGATGAAACGCATTAAAGAGATGGTAAAGGATAAGGAGAAAGTGTCAGAAAAAATTAGAGACAGAATCAAGAACATTTCTGAAAAACTGGATAAAATAAAAGAGATTTTCAAGAGAGGACGAAGAGGCCCACGATCTGAAATATGGAGTCTGGCCAGGCAGCTTCAAGCTTCCTCATCTGCTCCCACTCAATCTCAGCTAAGGAAAATGCAACACCTGATGACTAAGGTGGTCGAAAACATTGAAAAGGTCAATACTCTTCTAACTCAGGAATTCCCTGAATTGCAAAGTGAATTGGAGAAAGGTGGCATTCGACCAGTTATTCATAAACCGATAAAGTTACTGAAACGCTGTAAAGACCGATGAGAACTCCACCCGAATCATAGGCTAAATCTTCACTGCTATAACTAATCAGTCACTCTAAAAATTTAAGCAGGTCATGTGAGACTATAAAAACAAATACAAAAGTTTCATGAGTCAAATTTGGCATAACATCGAATCCTATGCGAAAAAAAGATATGCTATGATTAATATTTCATATCGAATTTAGATTTGTATAAAGAAAATTATTGAAAACTTAAAAGTGATTTGGTAAAAGAGGGGAGGATTTATAGTATAAAAACTCAAGGAGGAACGCTATGAAATTAAAAAAGAAATGTCTTTTTATTTTGCTCGTTATCTTTATTCTTACCCTTCCTGACGGTCTACCTGCTCAAAAAGGTAAAAAGTTGCTGTCACTTGATGATTACCCACGCTGGAAACACATTGTTTCACCAGCCATCTCATCTGAAGGGAGTTGGATTAGCTATGCCCATCGACCTAACGGTGGCGACGATACACTTTATATCAAAAGTCTGACAACGGATAAAATTTTTGACATAGCGTACGGATCTCGCCCCACTTTTTCAGAGGACGCTCGGTGGGTAGCATACATGATCGGACTGCCTAAAAAAGAAGCGGAAAAGCTAAAAAAAGAGAAAAAGCCTGTTCCCACAAAAGCAGAGCTGCTGAATCTTTCTACAGGCGAAAAATACACAGTGGAGAATGCCTCATCTTTCAGGTTTTCAAAAGACTCCAAGTTTTTTGCTATCAAAAAGGCCAAGTTAGATAAAAAAGCGAAGCATAGCGGAACAGACCTGATAATCCGAAATCTGGAAACAGGTTTAGTTCAGAATAGAGGAAATGTATCGGATTTTAAATTTAATAAGCCCGGTACAATGCTCGCCTACACTATCGATGCTGCTGAGAAAAAAGGAAACGGTATTTACCTGCTTGAACTGGGATCTAGTGTGCTTAAGTCACTGGATACAGCTGAGGCTGATTATTCTAGGATAGCCTGGGATAAAGAAGGAACTGCCCTTGCTGTATTAAAGGGAAAAAAGATGAAAGAGTTTACTCAAAAGGATAATACCCTTCTTGCATTTGTTGGTTTAAACAAAGAACACCATACAAAAATTGAATATGATCCGGCTGACGATCCGAATTTCCCAGAAAACGTGGTGATTTCTGAAAGAGTAATCCCAGAGAGAAGGAGGAGGAGAAGAGCCGAAAGAATTGAGAGGAAATCTCTCTTCTGGAGTGAGGATAATTCGAGGATATTTTGCGGTATAAAAGAGCAGGAAAAAGAGCTGGAAAAAAGCAAGGAGCCTGTAGCGAATGTTGATGTCTGGCACTGGAAGGATGAAAGAATCCAATCGGTTCAGATGAGTCGTGCTGATTATGACAGTAATT
>DAOUYU010000180.1 GCA_030673995.1 Candidatus Aminicenantota bacterium | reverse complement strand
AATTCACAACAAAATACGATTAGTCTGAACTAGGATATGAAAAAAGGGGACGATTCTATTTTTTTTCATCCTAGATTATATGGCCAATGTCAGGATTTAATCCCAATTGTGAAGAAAAAAAATAGAACCGTCCCCTTTTTTGCTTTTTTGTATTTAAGATGCCTATAAGAATACGTCCTTTTATAATCTCATGTTATTTCCTGTCCATGAGTTTGGGCAGAAAGTTTTCCATAACCCATATCTCTGGGAGCATTTTGTCACCGACATAAGAGGCAAAAACGATCCGTTGGCCATCAGGATGAATATTCAGATGAATGAACCGGAACATTTTCAATTGCAGATTCTCTGCTTCTCCTCCTTCGGCAGGTACTCTCCACAGCTCCCATCCTTCAGGAGTGGGTTTAGAAAAATATATGTAACGGCCATCAGGGGACCAATCGAGATTGACGATCTCTCGCCCTTTCAGTTCAAACCTGTGCAGTTCCACCGGTTCTCCCCCCCCTGTGGGCATCACTTTCAGCATCCTCATGTCTTTCTCTTCCCGGAGAACGAGAGCCAACTGATTACCGTCAGGAGAGAGAGCCAACTGATTATTATCATGAGGCGGATGGCGAAGGAGTTCTGTTTCTTTTCCGGTCTCTAAATCCCTGACCATGATCCGATAGTATTCGTACGCGCTGTTTTCATAGTCATAAAACAGTGACTTTCCGTCGAGTGCCATAACAGGAGACCAGAAAGACCCGGTTGATTCATTTTCCTTTGCCTGAATGAGAAGAGTGATTTCACCGGTTTGCGCATCGACTTTGTACAGCCCTTTGCCCGACTGAACATGCTCAGCTCCAAGTATGATGTGGCGTCCATCAGGATCCCACCTGGGATATCCAAAATAGACAAATTCATCTTTAAAATGGAATTCTCTTACACTTTCCGACTCCAAAGAATAGATGCAAAGAACCTGTTCACGATTTCTCGGTCCTCTTATGGAAGTGTACATGAGGTATTTTCCATCGGGCGACCAGTCCGGGTAAGTGTTATGTCCTTCGTAAGGAAGAGGAACTTTCTTCGGCGATTCAACGACACGACCCGTATCCCGATCGATCTTAGCTGAGAACACATCATACATCCCGCCCGCAACACCATAATAGAAGGATCCGTCTTGGCTGAATCCTAAAGAATTTATTGAGCCGATTCCTCGCTTCACAAGCTGAGGACTCTTTTGAGGCTTGCCTTCCATCACTTTAATGATCCAAGCATCCCAGGCCCCGGTGCGGTCGCTCGCGAAGAGGATCCAGTTGCCATCTGGCGACCAACCCAACAGATTGTCATCCGCAGGATGATCGATAAGGGACCATTCATTCTTCCCATCCGCTGAAATGATGGAGATATTCTTTTTTCTCGTAATATCTTGTTGAGGAAAGTCAAAGACAAGGTAGCGCCCATCAGGAGAAAATTGTGCATTCATAGGAACAGGATCTATTGCTTTGAATGACTTTATTATCCGGATAGAGCCATCTTTAACGGAGATTAATCCAAGCTTACAACTTTTTTCCTCTGTGAAAAAAGTCAAAACATCACTACCATCCGGAGACCAATCGACCGGTGAAATCCAATTTTTTTTAAAATCAATCTGGTAAAGAAGATTAGGTTCAAGATCATCGAGTCCAACAACGTACAATTCAACCCGGCGCTTTCCATCATTGTCCCAGTTATAAGCCAAGTGTTTTCCATCACGAGACCAAACAGAATCCATGGCGAATTCGATCGCGTCCATCTTCCAAGAACCATTTTTTGTGAGTAGAGTCTTCTTCCCTGTGGCCATTTCCCTCATGGCAAGATTCCCAGTGTTCCAATCCACAAACGAGAGATATTTTCCGTCGAAAGAGATTTTCCCGCTACCATCCACCTCTCTGCCTATCCAGACCTGCCGCGCTTGGAATTCTTCGCTTTTCTTTTCTACAACATCCTTAGCTTTGAGTAACAACGACAATTTCTCCTGCGCTGTTTTAACAGCTTCTATTTGATCTGGATATTTATCTATAACATTCTGATAAGCCTTCTGGGCCTCTTTAAGCCCCAGTTTTTCGTAACAAAGGCCGATGTGTAGTTGGGCTTCCGCAGCGGTCGCCCGTTCATCCAGAAACTTTTTGACAACCTGCTTGTAAACCTCTATGGCTTTCTCAAGATCCCCTTTGGTTTCTTCAAGATATAAGGCTTTCTCAAAGAGCTCTTTGGCTGTTTCCTGTTGAATCATACTTGAAAAAAGGATAGAAACCCCTGCCAATAGTAAAATCACCATGATTAAATTTTTCTTTTTGTTCATTCCTCACCTCCAAAATGTCAGATG
>DAOUYU010000035.1 GCA_030673995.1 Candidatus Aminicenantota bacterium | reverse complement strand
ATGAATCGAGCTATTCGAGGCCTGTATTCTCCTGGTTCAGTATTCAAGCTTACGGTAGCTTTAGGTGCCCTTGATCTGGGGATAGTAACCGACGAGACGACTTTTATGTGCAAGGGCACGATTGAATTTTATGGAGAACCCTGGGCATGCTGGGTTAAAAATGGCCATGGCCGGGTGAACCTTTATGATGGAATTAGGAATTCATGTAACATCTATATTTATAATTTGGGGAAGGAAATGGGCATCGAGGAACTCTCCCGCTATGCTAAGATGCTTGGATTTGGAACAAAAACCGGCATCGATCTGCCCGGTGAGAAATCTGGATTGGTTCCTGACCCTCAATGGAAGATAAAAACAAGGAATGAACCCTGGCACCCGGGAGAGACGATTTCCGTTTCTATCGGTCAAAGCTTTTTACTGGTGACTCCTATTCAGATCGTTGCTCATACGGCTCTTATCGCAAACAGAGGGAAAAAGGTTACGCCTCATTTTCTCATGTCTCAATCCGAGTTAAAGAAAAAGGATGAAGCCCAGCTTGGTTTTTCCGAAGAAGATTCCCTGATGATCGATCCCTCCACTTTTGAAAAAATCATTCAAGGCATGTGGGAGGTCGTTAACAATAAAGGAACAGGATGGGCTGCCCGGGTTTATGGTTACGATGTGTGTGGCAAGACAGGCTCGACTCAAATTCTGAGTTCAGAAAAAGAAGAAGGGAAACAGAAAGAAGAAGAAGAAGAAGAAGAAGAAGAAGAAGTTAAAACCCATTCCTGGTTTACAGGATTTGCTCCAAGGGATAATCCGCAAGTCGTTGTTACGGTTCTTGTCGAATATGGAGGCATGGGGGGTGCGACTGCGGCTCCTCTTGCCAGGAAAATACTTAATTTATATAGAAAGACATATGATCGATAGAAATCTCACCCAAAATATTGATTGGATTCTGATAGGACTGCTGATCTTGAACTCAGCTTTTGGAGTGGTATTTATCTACAGTGCCTCTCATTACTTGCCTGGAGATTATTACCTGAGACAAATCTTATGGATAGTTCTGAGCTCAATAGCTCTTTTTCTGTTCCTTTTCATCGATTATAGAACACTTGTAACTTATTCGTTTTATCTATACATCGTAATGATCGGGATACTTGCAGGAATTTTATTCTTTGGCAAGTTCCTGGGAGGAGCCAGGAGTTGGATCAAACTTCCATTTTTTTACGCTCAGCCTTCTGAAATTACAAAAATAATAATCATTCTTCTCCTGACCACAATCTTTTTAAAATTTAGGGATGAATATCTTACCTGGAGGAAAGGATTGATTAGCGGTGTTCTTGTTGCTCTTCCTGTTTTTCTCGTTGGCGTGCAGCCTGATTTAGGAACGGCCTTGAGTTATGTTCCCATTTATCTGGCTTCGCTCATATTGGCTGGATTAAACAGAAAGGCAATCGTTTATATGTTGATTTTTACAATAATTCTTGGTGTTATCGGATGGAATTTTGTGCTTAAAGATTATCAAAAAAAGAGATTGACTACTCTGATTTTTCCTGGAAAAGACCCTTTGGGTTCGGGTTATCATATTATACAGTCAAAGATTGCGGTTGGTTCAGGAGGATTTTTGGGAAAGGGTTATAAAAAGGGAACCCAAAGTCAGTTGAGGTTCCTGCCTGCCCGACATACAGATTTTGTTTTTTCTGTTATAGGAGAGGAATTTGGCTTCATAGGTGTTGTTTTAACCATGTTTTTTTACCTAATTTTCCTTTTAAGATTATTTCAATCTATCGGGTATTCGAGCGATAGGGCAGGGGTCTATATTATTTTCCTGGTTTCAATGATGATTACCTTCCAATTTCTTATCAATGTGATGATGATCATTGGGCTTTTTCCCATAGCAGGGGTGCCGCTTCCTTTGCTTAGTTACGGTGGCTCCTCTCTCCTTACCAATTATATAGGAGTATCCCTTGTCTTAAACGTCAAAATGCGAAGGTTTGTCAACGTATGAGGCTCAGGCTGAGTGTTTAGAAAACACGCAGGATTTCCCCAGCGAGGAAATCCTGCTCGGATGCAGGCTTCACTCTCCCCTCCCTTCGGGAGAGGAACCATGCCCGTTCAGCCTTGCTCACGGTTTTTACAACACTCAGCCTTCGCCTTGATAAATAAGAAAAGAAGGGAGCAGGAAAAAAGGGGACAGGCTACTTTTTTCAAGAAAAGTTGCCTGTCCCCTTTTTTTAATGTCTAAGCGTAGCGAATTACGCAGACGATGAGAAGAACAAATGGAGAATTGAAAATTATACAAGGATGACTGATAATGAATACCTGTAAGAAATAAGGACATGAAGGATGAAGATTGATTTAGAAGAGCTGTTAAAGGATGTGGAGAAGCCCGCACGTTATTTAGGCGGTGAATGGAATGAGATAAAAAAAGACCCCAAGCAGGTAAAGGCCAGGATTGCTCTTGTTTTTCCTGAACTTTATGAGGTTGGGATGTCCTATCTTGGCCAAAAAATTCTTTATTCTATTCTTAATAGCTGTCCTTCTTTTTTGGCCGAGAGAGTTTTTGCTCCCTGGATTGATTTTGAAGAGAAACTTCGGTCCAGAAATATTCCTCTATACTCCCTTGAGAACAAAATCCCGCTTGACCAGTTCGATGTATTAGGTTTTTCTCTTCTCTACGAACTCAATTATTCGAACATTCTGACTATCCTTGATCTGGGGCATATTCCTCCTTTTTCATCAGATAGGGATCTGGAATATCCATTGGTTATTGCGGGAGGTCCCGCGGCTTTTAATCCTGAACCGGTGGCTGACATTTTCGACCTGTTTCTTATTGGAGATGGAGAGGAAGCTGTCATAGAAATTGTTGAGAAATACATGAGCTTGAAGAAAGAAATGAAGGAGAAAGGTGTCGTTTTGAAAGAAATGGCAAAGATAAAAGGAGTATATGTGCCCTCTTTTTATACTCCCTATAAGAACCCAAATTCTAATCTTCTGTATGTAAAGCCAGAGCATGATGTGCCAGCTAAAGTTGAAAAGAGGATTCTTTCTTCTTTTAGTGAAGCACCTTTTCCAGAAAATATTTTGGTTCCAAATACCAAGGTCATTTTTGACAGAGTGGCACTTGAAGTGGAAAGAGGATGTTCTCAGAAATGCAGATTTTGTCAGGCATCGAGTATTTATTTTCCACCACGAGTAAAGAGTCCTTCTTTTGTCATAAGAAAAGCCCTGAAGAGTCTTCGCTCAACAGGTTATGAAGATGTTTCATTGTCTTCTCTTTCTATAAGCGATTATCCTTACCTTGATAAAACAGTTGAGATTTTAATGGAAAAACTGGAAAAACAAAAAGTTTCTCTTTCATTGTCATCCATGAGGCCTAAAGGCTTATCCTCAGATGTAACCGAAAATATTATGAAAGTCAGAAGGACTGGATTTACTTTAGTTCCAGAGGCCGGGACAGAGAGATTACGCCGGGTCATCAATAAGAAATTGACAGATGAAGAGCTCAGAAAGGCCTTGCAGAATGCTTTTTCTCACGGATGGAGACTCATTAAGCTATATTTTATGATCGGACTGCCCACAGAAAGAGACGAAGATTTAGAGGGGATAGTAAGCCTTGTGGAAGAAGTTGTTAAAATTGGCTATAAAACTCTCAAAACAGCACCTCATATCAATCTCAGTGTCGCATCATTTATCCCCAAACCTCATACTCCTTTTCAATGGATTAAAATGGAAGATGAGAACGTTTTAATTGAAAAATACAAGTTTCTTAAATCCCGGCTGAGAAAATACCCTTTTGTCAGATTTAAAAAGCATCCTCCAAAAAATTCTATTCTTGAAGCTGTTTTTTCCCGAGGAGACAGGCAGATAAGCCGGGTTCTCTTATCATCCTGGAAAAAAGGAGCCCGGTTTGACAGTTGGACGGAATGTTTCAAATTCAGCACCTGGGAGGAGGCTTTTATATCTGAAAATATCGATTATGGTCTTTACCTTGGACCGTTGGAGAAAAAGGAAACCCTGCCCTGGGAGCATATTGACACCGGAATAAAAAAGTCTCATCTTCTCAAGGAATGGGGCAAGGCCATAAAAGAGGAGCGAACCCTGTCCTGTCTCGACTCTAAATGTGAGCTTTGTAAGGGATGTGCTTATTCGACATCGTTGGAAAGAGAATTTCCGGAGAAGATAAAAATTTCATCGGGAGATTTCACATTTTTTGGGAAGATGACCCCAGAAGCATTACGCTATCACGCTTTTTATTCGAAGCTCAATGCCGCGCGCTTCATATCTCAAATTGACTTGAACAATACTATCCAGAGGTCTTTCCGGAGGGCCGGTATTTCAGTTGTCCATTCGGGAGGTTTCCATCCAAAAATGCTTATTTCTTATCCTCCTGCTCTTCCTTTAGGGATGGAAGGAAAAGCGGAATGTTTGGATTTTAGATCCCTCTATCACTTCGAAGAAAAAAAGTTTGTTTCCCGGATGAACAAATATCTTCCTTCAGGAATCAAATTTTTGAGCTTGAGAAGGCTAGAAAATTTTGAGTCTTCTTTAAGCAAAGGGATAAAAACTTTGGCTTATTCCATCGATGTAAAGAACCAAGAGGTTAGTGAAGCATTGGAAGCAATCCGCAAGGAAAACTCTGCTTGTTCTTCTGATCATTTCGAAATAATCGAGAAATTAGTAGATAATTTTTTGGCAAAAAATGAAAATGAATGTATTGAAGATATATTCCTCGATCGAAAATCAGGCAAGCTTTTTATCTCTTTAATGTACTCTCCACAAAAAAGTATCCGTTCTCAGGAAATCGCGGAGAATATCTTCCAAATGAAAAATCCTGTTTTTGCTATGGCCCGTGAAAAGATTTTGTTTGAGAAGCATTTAAAAAATTGACATAGAATAAGGTTTTAAGTATAAAACGTTAGGTTGTAATATGAAGAATACAATGTGAGATCAAGGAGGAAAAAAGTGATTGATTTTAGTTTGACGGAAGAACAAAAAGCACTTCAGGAGATGGCCCGGGAGTTTTCCGAAAAAGAGTTGAAACCCAATGCGGCAAAGTACGATAAAGGTGAGGAATTTCCTGAAGAAATCATGAAAAAAGCCTTTGCGGTTGGGTTTCTTACCTGCACGATTCCTAAGGAATATGGAGGAGGGGGATTAAGTGATATTGATACCATTATAATAAGCGAAGAACTGGCGGCTGGTTGCGCGGGAATGTATACAACAATGATGGTTAATGCTTTAGCCTACACGCCCATTATTCTTTATGGGACTGATGAACAGAAAAAGAAATTTCTCACACCCCAGACTGAAAAAATGCTTTTTGCCTCTTTTTGTCTCACAGAGAGAGAAGCAGGTTCTGATGCGGGCTCTCTTAAGACAACGGCAAAAAAAGTGGGCAATGAATATGTTATAAATGGTTCAAAATGTTTTATTTCCAACGGCGGAATAGCAAGTTTTTATGTTATTTTCTGCCTGACTGATCCTGAAAAAGGGGCTCGTGGCATGAGTGCTATAGTGGTTCCACGCGAAACTCCAGGGTTAACTGTAGGAAAAGAGGAAGATAAAATGGGGCACAGAGCGTCCAATACAGTAGAGCTCTTTTTTGAAGATATGAAGGTACCGGTTGAAAATCTTCTGGGGAGAGAGGGAATAGGTTTCATCATAGCCATGAGGACTCTAGATAGAACAAGAGCACCTGTTGGAGCAGCCGGAATTGGAGTGGCAAGGACGGCTCTTGAATATGCGATTGAATATGCAAAAACGAGAAAACAGTTTGGGAAATCCATCGCCCTCTTTCAGAATACAGCCTTTAAGATAGCCCAAATGGCTACTGAAATAAATGCTGCCCGCCACCTTGTCTGGCATGCAGCATGGCTTCTAGAGCAAGGAAAGCCTTGCGGAAAAGAATCAGCTATGGCTAAAGTTTATGGTTCTGATGTTGCAATGAGAGTGACTACGGAAACTCTCCAGATTTTTGGTGGATACGGGTACATGAAAGATTATCCTATGGAAAAATTAATGAGAGATGCAAAGCTCCTGCAAATTTATGAAGGGACAAATGAAATCCAGCGGCTGGTCATCTCAAAAGAGGCTATCGGACCGATAAAATAGAAGAAAAAGAAAGGGACGCTCCCCAAAGTACCACCCTTTAAGTATGCGCAAAGCGCAAAAAATGGGATATAATCTCTGATGTATGGAAATTATCTTATAATGGAGAAAAAGGGGGAAAATTAATAGATTTGAGTCTCTTCACCTTCTTCGAAATATTCAGGAATTATTCCCAATACTTCCACTCCTGCACCTTTAGCTATATCAATAAGTTCCAGGACTTTGACGAAAGGGACTCTTGCTTCAGCTCTGATGAATATTACTTTTTCGTGACGTGGTGCGTAGATCTGTTCTAGCTTATCCGGAAGAATCTCCCACTCGTGGTATTCGTGATTGATGTCAACTTTCATGTTTTTGTGCAATGTCATAACGATAACATTAGAAGCTGGCCCGCCTTGATCTGGGGATGTGTCAGGAAGCTGGACATCGATTCCTTTTTGAAGCGTAGGCGTTATTACCATGAATATGATAAGCAGAACTAATAAGACATCGCAAAGAGGAACGACATTGGGTTCAGCATTTGCAGACATAGTTTCCTCCTTCTATTCAGTATTACTGTAAATTTAATTTTACGACATGTATTTCTGTTTTGTCAATTTTATTTAAGAAATTCTTTGGTTTGATTTTTATATTTCTGGGATATATATTTGAAGAAGAAAAGGAGGAAACATGAAAGGTTTAAAAGTTGAGGTGGTGAAGATAAAAGAGAGATGTGGAGCGAAACATAAAATCGGTGACCACTTTTTCATCAGGGGATTAGGTATGATTGAAATACCGCCTGAGAAAAGAATCTGTATTTACGCTTTAAACAGCCTTTTTCCTTTTTTAACCGCCAAACAGAGAGAAGATGAGCTTCCCCATGATGATTGGATTTCTGAGACAGAGATTTTGACCTGTCCTGACCCAAAAGGTGTTGTTTTTAAAGTAACAACTTTGCCATAAACGATCCATCCTGGATTATTCATAAAAACTGCCGACACTATATATTATTTACTGTGATATGAGCTCTTTGTGTTGTTTTTATCATAACCAAGATTCAGACTTTCTTCCATGTTCTCACTTTTATTATGAGTCGGCATTTTTTACCCTACGAGCAAAAAAAAGGGGACAGCCCCTTTTTTCATCTTTCATTTTTTTCAATGCCATAATAATCAAAATATAAAAAAGGGGGCTGTCCCCTTTTTTTTTCTTCGTTGCGGCCCATTCGCGGTAGACTACCACAGCTTCATGGGCCGACGCCTCTCATCTGCAGCAATCTCGACTCGTGAATAATTCAGGCTATTCAGCCCGTTCTGCTTATTCTGTCCATTTCTTTTCAGTTTTGCGCAGGGCTCTTTGTCATTTTCTTAAACAGGATCGCCCTTGCATCATAGACGATGATAATGGCCAGAACGATCAGAATAATGCTTATACATCCCATAAGGTAGCTTTCTTTCTTAAAGAAGTGAAATCCCTGGTAAATAAGGGCACCGAGTGTAGTTACCAGCATGAAAAGCGCGGGGTAAACTGTATATTTTTTTGGCCTTTTTATGCCCACAAGATAAGAGGAGACAACGATCAAAGCAAGGGCTGCTACAAGCTGGTTTGAAGCGCCAAAGAGTGGCCAGATAGCTTTATAACCTTCCGTTCCGCCAAGAATGGATGCAAAAACCAGAATAAAGACAGAGGCTACCCATCTATTTTTGAGAAGAGATATCTTATTTCCAAGGAGCTCAGTAGAGATAAGCCGACCCAGCCTAGTGCCTGTATCGAGGGTGGTCAGAACAAAAGCATTAAGCATAACCATACCGAAGAAAGTCCCTATAACCAGGCTGAGCCCGGGAATAGAAGAGATAAACCTTCCGTACCCGGTAGCAAAAGCCCTTATCGGATCTCCCAGAGATATCATTAAATACTGAAAGCCAAATTGACTTTCTGCCCCTGAAGGGTCCCAGATTAATGCACTGGCTGCAATGAATATCACAAGGCCTGCAAGAGCGGCTTCCGTTACCATCCCGCCATATCCAATCAACTTGCCGCTCAATTCATCCGGTAGCTGCTTGGCTGTTGTTCCACCGGCAACGATCGAGTGGAAACCGGAGATAGCTCCACAGGCGATAATGACGAAGAGCATTGGCCAGAGAGGTCCCCCTTTGCTGGAAAAAGAAACAAAAGCCGGGGCATTCAGGGAAGGATGGGAAATGATTAAGCCGAGATATCCTAATCCAAGACCCAAAAAGAGAATCCATGTGCTTATGTAATCTCGAGGCTGGAGAAGGAACCAGACTGGAAGAGAGGAAGCGAAGAAACTGTAAATGATAAGGACGAAAAACCAGAATTTCTGGCTGGACATTCCAAATACCTGAGCGGTAATGGCTACTGGTATCAATTTGCCAATGTAGATGAAAAGGAAGAGCAAAAGGAGAGCAACCAATGTTCCCAGGACGATGTTCATCCCTTTTTTATAGATGAGCCAGCCGAAAAACATGGCAATGAAGATCAGTCCGAAGGTGGGAATCACTATTTCTGGCTGGGAGACAAGAGTTTGAGAGGCAACAACAGCAAAGATAGCGATAACCAGAGCCAGAGCCATCCAGACGAAGATAGAAAATATGATTCTTGTCCGGGAACACAGGGTTTTTTCGGATATGTCTGCTAGAGAAGTGCCCTTATTCTGGACAGATGTCATAAGGGAAGTGTAATCATGGACTGCGCCCAAGAAAACACTGCCAAGGGCTACCCAGAGGAGAGCTGCTAACCAGCCGAAATAGAGAACTCCGAGCAGGGGACCGATGATAGGTCCTGCCCCGGCAATCGAGGAGAAGTGATGGCCGAAAAGGAGCGATTTTTTTGCTGGAGAATAGTCAATCCCGTCATTCAATTCCCTTGCTGGAGTAACACGATTTTTGTCAGGTTTAACGACTCTTTTTTCGATAAAACTTCCGTATATTTTATATCCCAGGATAAGCCAGGCTATTAGAATTAAAGCGATTATGAGTGTGTTCATTTCAGATCCATTTAATGATCAGAAGGAAACGCTATGACTACTTAGAAGTCTTTTTAATGAGATACAAAACCAAAACAAGAAAAGCCGCAAGAGCAATCCATTCCGCATAGGGTGGCCAGATGAGTCCTATTCCTGGGGGCTTTGCTTTTGCGATATAAGCATAAATGGCTACACACACCATGGCGATTCCTTCTCCAGCGATAAATCCTGAGCCGAGAAGAATACCTTTCTCTTTTTTATTAGTTTTTTGTTTCTCGTTTTTGCCGGCACTTTTCTCTATGAAATGTCTGAGATATCCCCCTACGAAAATTGGAGTCATGGTGGAAAGAGGTAGGTAGATCCCTACGGCAAAGGGAAGAGAAGGAACTCCTACGAGTTCTGCCATGATGGCAAAGGATCCTCCGATTAAAACAAGTCCCCATGGCAGGTTCCCCCCGAGGACTCCCTCGATGACTGTTTTCATCAACGTCGCTTGAGGGGCAGGCAGGGCCTCGGTGCCAAATTCAAAGGCCTCGCCGAGAAGCCAGACTGCTGCGGCTATGGCAAAAGCTGCTGTTAAAACCCCTATCAATTCTGAAGTTTGCTGCCTTTTGGGTGTGGCTCCGATAATGTAACCCGCTTTGAGGTCCTGTGAGATGTCGCCAGCGATGGAAGCCCCGACACAGACAACTGTACCCACAGTGATGGCCGTGGCCATACCTAAAGTGTCTGTCCATCCCAGGGCTAAAAAGAGAAGGCTTGTGCCGAGAAGAGTGACGATAGTCATGCCGGAAGTAGGATTAGAAGTAACTCCAACCATTCCGACTATTCTGGATGAGACTGTCACAAAACAGAAGGCGAAAAAGACGATGCAAACCGCACCAATAAGCCGTACCAAAAGAGTTGTTTCAATGCCGAGAATCTGGGGAAGCAGGATGAGTATGAGTATTACAATGAGAGCTCCGAGCCCGAGAACTGTAATAGGTAGATCGGTATCAGTCCTTTTCTTCTTGAACTGACTATTTTGCCTGCTCAGGCTGAAGTCTTTAATACCCATCTTCAGCGCATTTAACATCGTTGGCAGGGACTTGATGACGGTGATGATTCCGCCAACTGCAACTGCTCCAGCGCCAATAACCCTTATGTATTTATTCCAAATTTGTTCGGCGCTCATTTGGGCTATAGGAAGCTCTGTTTCAGGAAACAGAGGGATATTGAGATGTTCCCCGAAGTAAGCGATCAAAGGGATAATTCCTACCCAGGAAAGAAGTCCGCCCGCGACCATGATTCCCGCGATTCGAGGACCCAAAATAAATCCCACGCCCAGAAGGGCAGGTGTGGGTTCCATCCCGACCTTGGCTTTTTTGAGAATGGGAAGCGTTAGAAAAATTTTTTCCGGCCAGGCTTTCAAGACTGCAATACAAGCTTTGAACACTGCCCCTACACCCAAACCAAGGAATACATTTTTAGCCTTGGCTCCTCCTTCTTCTGCTGAGATCAGGACTTGAGCCGCTGCAGTTCCTTCAGGATAAGGGAGGATCCCATGTTCTTTGACAATAAGAGCTTTCCTGAGAGGGATCATAAAGAGTACACCCAGGATTCCTCCAAGCAGGGCTAAAGAACCGATTTTAAAGAGGCTTGGGCTGAAACCCCACATAAAGAGGGCAGGGATGGTGAAGATGAGTCCAGAGGCAAGAGAAGAGCTGGCCGAGCCTGTAGTCTGGGCTATGTTACACTCCAGGATTGAACTTTTTCCAAGAATAGGGCCTAACGCTCTAAAGACTGCTACAGAAATAACGGCAAGAGGAATTGCTGTTGAGATCGTGAGTCCAACTCTTAAGCCCAGGTAAGCATTGGCTGAGCCGAAGATGACGCCGAGAATTGCTCCGACTATGATGGCTTTAAAAGAGAAATCTTTGAAGGACGTTATGTCGGGTACATAAGGCTTAAACTCTTCCATTTCAAATATCCTTTCCCTGGTTTAAGGTTGAAAAAAGTCTAACACATAAAAATTATTTTTTCTAACAAAAAAAGAAATTTAGAAACCCTTGAGTGAGAGAGGGACATGATTTTCCTCCAGTTCTTGATGGTTTAAACCAGAAGATTATTTTCCCCGTAATTCAACCTAGGAGATTTGGCCTCTTCCAACAGGTTAAATATCTGATGATAAATGTGCCCTCTTGGGAAAGAATATATTTTGACATGAATGGGAAGTGTTGTTTTTTCGTCTATTAGCCTAAGGTTTCAAGAGTTTTTTTTATGTTGTTTGTTTTGAACACCAAAAGTGCGTGCCCTGTTCCTGTAGAAGTTCCGTAACAGTAATCAATATCAATCGCAGCATTTCCAAGCATAGCTCCTATTTCTGCCCCTGCTCCGATTCGATCCTCGATCTGGGCGGTAACAACCTTATTGGTTTTTACCTTGTAGCCTAATCCTTTAAGAGCTTTTTCAGCTTTTGTATTATCAGAAGTTATGAGAAGGAAATTACCTATGTTTTTTTCGGCGTGTGCATGAAGAGCCATGAGATTTACACCGACGTTTGCTAAAGTCCCCAGGATTCGGCCCAGAATCCCGGGCTCATTTGGAGTAATGACATGAATTTCTGTTTCTTGCTTTACATTGTGCACTTTTCTCCTCCTCTATGGAAACCGAATTATACCAGAATCAGTTCTTTAAACACAAAGAATATCTGAAAAAAGTTAACATTTCGATTCCGCATAATTGATAGAGGTTTTGGGGGATAGTCTTGCTCCCCTTCAGATTTTTAACGCCTTACTCCACTAGGCCTTCTCGGCAGCCTCGAAACTCGTTCCAAGAAAAAAGGGGACAGTCCCCTTTCC